>DMAP01000350.1 GCA_003446975.1 Clostridiales bacterium
GGGGAAGTCAGAGAGAGATGTTATTATTGTCATAGATGGAAACCAACATACGGTTACAATTGAGGAAGCGCCTCTTGAGGCGGTGGATGGACATGTGCTATCCGAGCAGTTGACAGAAATGTATGCAGCCAATGAAGAGGAGAAAAGACATATATCTGTTATAACTGCAGGATCCGCAGCTGAGAACTCTTTGATTGGTATTCTCAACTTCTCTTTCTATGATATCAGAAGAAATGTAGCAAGACTAAAACAAGCTGGAAGAGGTGGCATTGGAACTGTTTTCAGAAACAAGAAGATCAAAGCGGTAGTTGTCAAGTTTAGCGATGTCAAAGGTGATCTGAATAAGCCTGCGGATATGAGCATGTTGCAGGAAGCGGGGTTAAGATTGCATAGAGAGATGGCTCATCTGGACAAGCATCAAAACGAGATGAGAATGGTTGGAACCTGCAATATTATTGATGTTATGGCCGATTATGACTTATTACCTGTTCATAACTTCAAGTATGGAACCCATAAAGATGCAGATAAAATTTCAACCAAGGTTTTCAGAAACAAATATTTTACTCAAGGAATACCTGACGGATGCTGGTATGGGTGCTCAATGGCATGTGCAAAAGCTGTAGATCAGTTTGAAATCAGGACCGGACCTTACAAAGGGCAAATGGTGACTGTTGATGGACCTGAATATGAAAATGCCGCTGGTTTAGGATCAAACTGCGGGATATTTCACCCAGAGACAATCATTGAGTTGAATTTTTATTGCGATACCTACGGAATAGATACAATTTCATTTGGAACGATGACAGCGTTTATTATGGAATGCTATGAGAATGGCATTATTGATGAAAAAGTCACAGACGGGATCCAATTCAATTTTGGTAATAAAGATGCGGCATTGGCTCTTATTCATAAAATAGCGAGAGGTGAAGGATTTGGCAAAATCGCAGGACTAGGAACACACAGGATGAAGAAAATATTTGCAGAGGAGTATGGTGGAGATATCAATTTTCTAAACGATATAGGAATGGAACAGAAAGGGTTGGAGTATTCGGAGTATGTTTCCAAAGAATCCCTAGCTCAACAAGGGGGATATGGATTGACCAACAAAGGACCGCAGCATGACGAAGCTTGGCTGATTTCTATGGATATGGTGAATAATCAAATTCCAACCTTTGAAGACAAGGCAGAGGCCTTGCATTACTTTCCTATGTTCAGGACTTGGTTCGGATTGATGGGATTATGCAAATTGCCATGGAATGACGTAAGTCCTGCAGACAACAATGAGACAGCAGAACCGGCAAAGGTTCCTGGACATGTTCAGAATTACATAGAAATCTTTGAAGGCGTCACCGGGAAGAAGATCGATAGCGACGAGCTGATCAGACAGTCTGAGAGAGTATACAATTTCCAAAGAGTATTCAATATAAGGATGGGTAAAGGATTAAGAAAAGATGATGCAATACCTTATAGGTCAATGGGACCGGTAACTGGTGAGGAATACTTATCCAGGGCTGATAGATATGACAAGCAGCTTAAAGAGCTAGGCTATAATCCAGATAGATTGAACCTAAAAGATAAGCTTACTTTAACAAGAGAATATAGATCCAAGCAGTACGAAATGCTGATCGATGCAGTTTATAAGCGAAGGGGCTGGGACAACAATGGCGTACCAACGCTTGAAAAAATAAGGGATCTTGGTATGGATCTCCCGGAAGTTGTTGATATTATTGAAAAATTCAAAACTGTCAAATATGAATAAGAGGAAAGTATGTTCAACTATTCTAAGCGAGAGAAATTAATCAAACCATCAGCGATAAGAGAGTTAGCCAAGTTGATTCAAGACCCTGAAATCATATCTTTTGCCGGTGGTATGCCAGCACCGGAGCTTTTTCCCTTACCGGAAATGGCCTTGTTATCCAATCACATCATAACAAAAAACGGAGGGAAAGCATTACAGTATAGCGCTACCGAAGGTCTAGTTGAACTAAGAAAGATTATAGCTTTTAGAATGAAAAGATTTGACGTATGCTGTACAGAAGAAAATATTCTTATTACAAATGGTTCCCAGCAAGGATTGGCATTTTCAGGCAAACTATTTATCGATGAAGGTGACGTTATCATATGTGAAAATCCAAGCTATATAGGAGCCTTGAATGCGTTTAGAATATTCAATCCAAGAATCAAAGGGGTGTCCATGGATGAAAATGGCATGAGAATGGATGAATTGGAGAAGACACTGCAAGAATATCCAAATGCCAAATTTATCTATACGATTCCAGATTTTCAAAATCCGACCGGGGTAACATTGAGTCCTGATAGAAAACAGACCATGTTAAAACTGTCTGAACAGTATCAAGTTCCTATTATAGAAGACAACCCATATCTGGAACTGAACTTCAATGATGACATCAGTTATCCAATCAAAAGCTATGATAACACAGGAAATGTAATCTATTTGGGAAGCTTCTCAAAAACACTATGTCCGGGACTAAGAATTGGTTGGATTATAGCGCCAAAAGAAGTGGTAAGAAGATACACTCTAATTAAACAAAGTGTTGATTTGCACACCAACACATTATCACAAATGGAAATTGTGGAATACATAAGTCGTTACAATTATGACGGACATATTACCGAAATCAAGGATCTGTACAGAACTAGACGCAACACCATGCTAAAAGCAATGGAATCTGAATTCCCAGCGAACGTCAAGTGGACAAAACCAAAAGGTGGTATGTTCATTTGGGTCACTTTAGAAGAATCAGTGAATGCGACTAATATCTTTAACAAAGCGCTGGAAGAAAAAGTGGCGTTCATCCCTGGAGATTCCTTTTTCCCTGATGGGAATGTCAGTAACTGTTTTAGATTAAATTATGTGACTATGGACGAAAACAGAATCGTAGAAGGGATTAAGAGACTCGGTCAAGTATTGAAGAAAGAGGTGAATGAGTAATATGTTCGATGTCGTAATAAAAAATGGTGTTATTGTTGATGGTTCAGGAAACAAATCATATCAGGCCGACATTGGCATAATATCGGACAAAATAGCCAAGATAGGACTTATTGATATCAGTCAATCCGAAACGATTATTGATGCAACTGGGAGATATGTTACGCCTGGATTTATTGACACGCATTCACATGCAGACACATCAGCCTTTCTTTTTCCGGATTGCCAGAGTTATTTGAAACAAGGTATCACCACTTTCATAGGGGGAACTTGTGGAGACTCTAATGCACCATTGAATAATTATTGGATTAGGAAATATTGGGAATATGACATGTGGAATGAGATCGATCCTTTTATATTTTATCCAGAAACCATTCAACCTGTTGAGCGTGTTAAAAAGGTGGTTTTAGAGAAGACTGGCGTAATGATAGATTGGAAGTCGTTTGGGGAATACTTGTCAAGGCTTGAGAATACTGGAATCGGAACAAATATGGTGGCTATGCTGGGACATAGCCAACTCAGAGCCGATGTTATGGGCAAAGCGGGAGATAGAAGACCGACAGAAATTGAAATGGAGGAAATGAAACATCATATTTCTGAGGCTATGGAAAGCGGTGCATGGGGCATATCATTTGGGAGAGATTATCCGCCAAGTGCTTTTGCCGATGAAGAAGAGATGCTTGAACTATTGAGACATGTGAAGCAATACAACGGCATGTTTAGCATACATTGGAAAAGGACAGGCATCAGAAATGCAAGCGCTAACAGACCTAACAAATGGTCGGGAGTCGAAGAAGCGCTCAATCTTGCTTATAAGTCAGGTTTAAAAGTACAAATTTCACATCTGGATACTGGATTTGAGATTTATCCATCAAACAAGGAGTTGGAAATAGTCGCAGCAAAAGAGACCCTGAAACTTATTGATAAGTACCTGGAAATGGGTGTAAAAGCTGCATTTGATGTGATTCCTGGCACAAGTGGAGGCATTGTGCATGTGCCTTATTTAGCAGGTTATTTTATGCCATGGCTAAAGCAAGCAGGCTCGTTGTCGAACTTTATCAATTGTTTAAAGGCATATGATTACAGAGATGAAGTAGTTAACAGAATATATTCAGGTCACTGGTATAATATCAATCCAATTGTAGATCCGGAATGGGATTTTAAAATGGTTATAAGCAAATGCAAAGAAATTACCTATGAGGGTTTGACAATAAGACATATAGCGGATTTGATGGGAATTGATTCCGTAAGAGCCGTATTGATGGTGTTGCTGGAAGATAAATATACTATGGTTCATAAACATGCTAAGTTAATCGAAGGGGTTAGAGAACTATTGAAACATGACAGAGCGAGTGTCTGTACTGATACATTTTCTTTTGATGAAAAAGGCATTTATGGCTTGGATAGCGAAATACCTGAGATACTCCCGCATCCACACACTTACTGTGCTTTTCCCAAATATATATTGGAGTCAGGGATGGACAGCATTGAAAAGACTATCCGGAAAATCTCAGGATTTCCAGCTGAGTTCACAGGACTGTCGGATAGAGGAATGATAAGAGAATGCTATTATGCTGATATCCTCATTTTTGATATAGATAATCTAAGAACTAATGAGAATTATAAGGAACCTAGGAAATATGCAGAGGGAATAGAATATGCATTTGTCAATGGTGATTTAGCTATTGAAAACAGTCATTTCACTGGGAAGAGGTCTGGGAAAATTTTAAAAAATAAACAAGATGTTTAAAATATAAACATTAGACCAAGTTCAAATCATACCAGAATTGTCTGTAACCGTTAATATATATAAAAAGTATAATATAATTATTTATGGCACGATTTTTGCTTAAATATCAAGTTAATTATAAAGAGGTGCAATTATGTGGAATGTTGAACTGAATAAAAATCTGTGTAAAAGATGCAAAATATGCATATGGACTTGTCCCAGAAATGTTTTTGATGAAAATGAAGGTGATGAAGTCACAGCTATACGCACAATTGATTGCACAGGTTGCCAACTTTGTGTGAGACACTGTCCTGAATTTGCGCTGTGTGTGGAGGAATGTCATAATGAGTAATATTTTTTTTACCCAAGGCAATGAAGCGATTGTACTCGGTGCACTGGACGCTGGAGCGAGGTTTTATGCAGGATATCCGATCACACCATCTACTGAGATAGCTGAGATAGCTTCAATAAAACTACCACAGCTTGATGGGGTTTATGTTCAAATGGAGGATGAGATTTCCAGTATGGCCGCAATAGTTGGCGCATCTCTTTCCGGGATGAAATCATTTACTGCCACTAGTGGACCTGGTTTCTCATTGATGCAGGAAAACCTTGGTGTTGCAATAATGGCTGAGGTGCCATGTGTCATAATCAATATTCAGAGGTCCGGTCCCAGCACAGGTATGGCTACAAAGCCTGCTCAGGGCGATGTCATGCAGGCTAGATGGGGAACTCACGGCGATCATGGTATTATAGCCCTATCGCCTTCCTCAGTTCAGGACTGCTATGATCTTACAATCGAGGCTTTCAATCTATCCGAAAGGTACAGAGTGCCGGTTGTCATACTTGGTGATGAGATTATTGGCCACATGAAGGAAAGATTGGTACTCAAAGACAAATCTGATCTTAGAATTGTCAATAGAATGCATCCGAAATGTCTCCCGGGTGAGTACAGACCCTATGATCATTCGAATGGTTTGGCAACGTTGGCTGTTTATGGCGGGGAACACCTTTTAAGAGTAAGTGGTTCGATGCATGATGAAACAGGATATCCTAATAATAATCCGACAATAGCCAGCAATTACATAAAACATTTGACACAAAAGATTGAGGACAATAGAAATGACATAGTCATGACTAGAGAGTCTTATCTTGAGGATGCTGATACCATAATCATATGCTATGGTTGCTCTGCAAGAGCCTCATTAGCCGCAATGGAGATGGGAAGAGAAAAAAATATGAAAATTGGTGTTCTTCAATTGCTCACTATCTGGCCTTTTGCGGCAGAACAGGTCAAAAAAGCGCTTCAAAAAGCACGCGTGATAGTTGTGCCGGAGATGAATCTTGGGCAGATAATTGGCGAAGTAAGAAAATTGAACGATTACGGAACAAAAGTAGTTGGTGTCAACAGAGTTGACGGAATAACCATTTATCCAGATGAGATAATCAATGCGATGACGGAGGATAGCGATGACAGACTATAATGATTATTTGTTGAAAGATAAATTTCCTTTGTTTTGGTGCAAAGGTTGTGGGAATGGAATTGTTCTTCAGGCAATCGTCAGAGCATTTC
>DMAP01000410.1 GCA_003446975.1 Clostridiales bacterium
GTCCCTCTTTTACCTGCGCGAGGATGCGCGAGCGCTCCGTTGCCAGGCGTGGAGTGAAGTATGCTCTTTCAAGGTCGATGTAATATCTGCAGCCGTACTCCCTGTGGATGGTGGAGGTCTTGTCCTCTCCTGCGATTCTCCTGAACCTGCGGGTTCTGAACTCGCCCTCTACAGGTCCCAAGGCGGCAAGCACCGTTTTAACATTGCCCTTGACTTTCATGATGGCCTCAGCAACCATTTCGGGCTGCGACACGTCATCTTCGATAAGCGCGATATCTCCTATAACTTCAAAATGCGGCACTTCATCCATAAGGTCTTCAAGTTTCAGCTGTCCCTTGTGCTCTTCAAAATCCTGCTCTGTGAGCTCAAAATCTCCCGGCAGCAACTTAAGCTCTGTCTCCTGTAGTTCTGCTGTCAGGGGCAAATACAGGAAGTCTCCTTCAGAGATGATCTTAGAAGCATTATCTAGCAGCTCCATATCCAGAAGTGCTCTGCGTATCGGCTCGCCGTTCTTCTTCAAAACCCGGATGCAACTTTTTCTCATGTTCACGTACCTATGATAAACCATGACCCGAACAGGACAAGGAACAGACCACAGGATGTTTTTACCGAAAAGAGTACTGATTTTTTCTTATTATCTGATTTTCCTTTAATATTCTTTTCGCTTTGTGTCATGGTTTCAACACAAGCAAACACCTTCAAGGTATATGAATTTTGATATCTACTTTCGACAAATTGAATACAAAAACACTATGCTAAGCCATCTCCAGTGTTTCTCGTCCACAAAGTCCACGACTGAGGCACTTGTCCACTCCGTCCGCACCCGCAGACCTGAGCCTATACAGTCCTCATCGTCCACCCTGTCCACATCATCCACCACGTCCACAGGTGCGGATGCTACAGGAAACCTTATAAAATTGCTGAAGTACCGTCATTGGGCGACATCTCATTAAATGCGTTGGGAAGGGTCAAAGTATTACCGTGCCAAAATCTCTTTCCAAAAGCCGCCATTTTCGACCTAGTTTGTCTTACAAGCAATTATCTGATTCATTCTTTTCAATGAAAAAAGATAAATACTTACAAAATTCTTTTGCACTATGAACTGAATGCAGACCATGTGCAGGACAAGACCTATGAGCAAGAATTTATCGGGTATGTTCTGACGATTATCACGTTATTTTCAACGAAGTTGTACGAAAGTCGGAGTCATAAGAATCAGAAGAGTATTGAAGATCGCCAGAATATGTTCAAAGGTGAGTGAAAAATGGGAATTGAAGATAGGGATTACTATAGAGAAAAACACAAACATCCTAAAAGAAATAATTACATTCGTAGTAATACACGCAATAAAATCGTACATGTAAAGAGAGATATCTTCACAAAAATATCGGTTATCTCTTTATGCTTACTGATTTTGTTGCAATTTTTAGATTCATACAATAGTGAATTTTTAACAATAACACTTTTGTTGGCGTTCATTGTTTCATCATACAAATCATGGATATGGAAATATTCATCGATTCGAAGGCATAGAAAACTTGTTAATAGCTTTACGGGTGCGTTTATTTTATTACTGCTCACAGGCATAGTTCCTTTCGATTCGTCTGTCGGAAGGATATTAGACCTTGTTACAACGATATTGATGAGCTATGTGATTATTTCGTTCACATATATATCAATGATATTCATCAATAATTTAGATTTACGTAGTGATTTAAATTGTTGGGGTATTAGGATACTAGGTGTAATTTTTGTGATTGCAGGCATCATAATTCTATCAGCGAATGCAATTGCTGCAATGCTGATACAAAGCGAAACAACTGCACCGTACATATTCACCATAATGGGTTTATGCTTACTGGTTTTAGGAATAACAGTGAATTCAGGGCAAAAAGACGTTACGGTATATTTGTGTACCTCAGATAATATGTCCAATCGAAGTAAAGACGCATGCTGGGATACGATTATTTATTATCAAAGAAGAAATCGTGCTCATTGATGAGGATTCACTGATACGTGACAGTCGATCGAAGATTTATAATTTGCTCTATTCTGACAACAGCAAGAAGACTTACCGACAACACAAAGCATTGGTTGAAGATATCATGAAGCAGACTGGATGCGATATCAGGACGACTGACAGGGCGTTGTTCTCGTATCATAAAAAGATGTGTTGAAACCTATATCAAGTATCGAGGTACGTGACCTGTGTCATGTAGGAGAAGCACATTGATGAATAAAAATATTAATCATCACTTTGAATTGTCTTTCATGGATGATAGTAAATTCGACTTGGAGTTATTCTTAAAGGGTAACCAACCTTTATTCATTATTTTTGGCATATTCGGTTCCTTGTCTGTCTATTTCACATCACTATTTGATAGATATACTGATTACCCTTTCTTGAGTTTGGGAATAGCTTCTTCACTAGCAATTTTTTTTATGGTATCCATTATCATTCTAAAAAATGCGTTCAAAGATAAAAACAAGAAACTTATCATGGACTTTCTAACAACTGATAACGAAAACATTTATCGTTTAGCTTTTGTCATACCTTTTTTTCTATTGTCATTAACTGTTATGTCTTTTATATATG
>DMAP01000375.1 GCA_003446975.1 Clostridiales bacterium
TTTATGAGGAAGCACCCCAACTATATTGTCTCTCTTTTTAACCCTTTCTTCAACATCTTCAACTGTATCAAATAATTCAACCTTTGCAAACTGCTTGAAAAACTCTTCCTGACTTTGATTTTCACCTTTCAGTATAGCTATTTCGACTGTCGTATCATTGATTCCCGGAGAAAAAACATNNATACAGTGTTATAAAATTTCTTATGCTGACTTTTAAATCTCTTTTAAAAATAATTATAATCTTTCTAATCACTTTACAACACTCTCCTTACAATGTTAGTGTCTTCTTGAATCTATGGTTAGCCAGTATGAAAATATCAAGTCCCAAAAAGGTAAATCCTAGAGATGCAACTAATACGTAAGAGATATTGCCTTTAAGGGAAACTATTTCCTTAAAACTTTGGAGCATGATATAGCTAGGAATAATTTTAATCCAATCCGGATCCCAGCTAGGTGTGAAATAAGATATGTTCGGCATAATCATAATAACAATCACAATATAAAGCGCACCAAAAGCCTGTACTATATCTTTATAAAAACTCGTAATATACAAGCCTAGAGAAGCCGCAAAAAACCCTGACGTGACAACAAATAAAATCATTGCAGGATAATTAGGCTGAAGACCCATAATAGGAACTGTTATGATTAATGATGTCGCTATGGATGTAAGGATTATGACCCCTATTTTACTCAACAAATATTGCCATACAGTTGAAGCGGTTACCGCATAAGCTTTAATGATACCTTCGTTTTTATCTAGAAATATATAAGCTGAAATAATAAACAAGCTCATTAGGCTTCCATTAAAAGTTAAGAATACCGGTATCAGGTTTTGTCTGTCATTCAATGGTTCAATATCCTGATAGATAGACCTGACTACTATATTATCGGAGTAATAATCTATAACATCATGTCCTGCTTTTCTATTATGAAACACTAGGAGTAGGTTTTTAAGTTTCTGAGTCTCATAGCCTTGGAGGTAGTAAGTATGAATTATCTGGTTATTATCATTGGCATGAACATGAACAGCCGGCACTCTCTCAGAACTGGAAAATGCATTTAATGCTTCCATACTTTCCAGCAAATATATCTTGGATTCCTCTGTTTCATACATTTCAGCTTTAAAGATGGTTTTATCGGCTTCAACTTCAACCATTTCAGCAGTTTCGTCTAAGTCATCTTCCAATAGGGCATCCCTGTATCTGTCTTTAACTACCTGAGGTAAATCCAGATAAAGATATTCATTTCCTTTACTGTTGAACTCCTCAGGAACTACAAATACCAATACCAACAGAAGTATGATTGCCATGCCCAACTCAATATAAAAATACCAACTTTTTGAAGAAAGGATGAGCTCCTTTGTGAAACTGTACCATAATTTCATTTATACCAATCCCCTTCCAGTAACCTTGATAAATATTTCTTCAAGAGTGGCTTCTTTAGAATGCATTGTTTGGAGATCATTCCTTTTGATTACTTCAATCAGCCTGTCCTTTTCTTCCTCAACAACTGTTGAAAAACTTTCTTTAACCAATGTGCCATTTCTAAGATATTCAACTTCAACTAATTTTTCTCCGTATTTGAGCTTTAATTCCTTTGGAGAATCTATAAGTCTTATTTTGCCATCAACAATAAAAGCAACTCTATCGCACAGCTCATCAGCTATGTACATATTGTGAGTTGTCAAAAACACTGTAACACCTTTCTTGTTCTCTTCTTTTATAATGTCCTTTATATTGGAGGCAATCGCAGGATCCAGTCCAGTTGTAGGCTCATCCAAAAACCATATCTCCGGATTGTTGATCATGGATCTGGCAAATGTAAGTCTATGCTTCATTCCTTTTGAGTATTTTCCAGCCTTTATATGCTCTTTGCCATCCAACCCCACCATTCTGATCAATTCCATTGGATCTCTGGTTTTCACGTCGAACAGTTTCCCATAGAATTCGAGATTCTCCAATCCTGACATCTTGCTATAGACATTCGATTGTTCAAATGACATGCCTATTTTATTAAACATTTTATTTTTAATGTGCTTGACATCATATCCTGCTACCTCGACATCCCCCTTTTGGAGCTGCAAGAGTCCTGTCAGTATATTTTGCGTGGTCGACTTCCCAGCACCGGATGGACCTAAAAATCCAAAAATCTCACCCTTGGCAATCTCGAAACTGACATCATTCACCGCGTATTTGTCGTCATTGCTGTATGAGTGGTAAAGGTTCTTAACTTTTATCATCTCATGTCTCCTTTCACTTGTAGAATCCTTTTCTTAAGATCTCAATGTATACATCAACATCGTGCGCCATTTCATCTACATCTATTTTCTCTCCAACTCTTATCCTGTTGAAATAATTTTCTCCCAATTTCTCAAAAGTCCAAATTAATATATTCATTGCAGCCTTAATATCAATATCTTCTCTGAACAGCGAAAAATCAATATTTTCAGAGTATACTTTCTCATATAGATTGGGTACATATGCTCCGTATATCATCTTTAAGTCCTCAATGGAGCTGTAGGAATTGATTCTCTTTGTGAACCCCAAAAGATGGGGATATTTACGAAGGATATCCATTTTAATCATAGTAATCTCGCTCACGCGGTTTAGCAAGTCAGGTTCTTCCCAGTTTACTTTTTCAACTATTGTGTTGGCTATCTCTTCAACTGAAAACACCTTCAGATAATCGTATAGTGCTTTCTTGCTCTTAAAGTAATTGAACAGGGAACCTTTTGATATGCCTGCTCCTTTTACAATTCTGTTGGTTGATGCCTGTTCATATGTATTTTTACTGAACTCTTCCATCGCGCTATTGATTATGCTTATTCTCTTTTTTTCATCTAGATTAAATATTTTGTCATCCAAGTTAGTACCCCTCTCGTATGGTCAATTTTCCGCATAATTTAAAATGACCTTTTCCCCTTCAAACAATCCCTCAATGATTTCCATGCGATTATTGTAATTTATGCCGGTTATGACTTCTCTTTCAACCGGTTTCCCACCATCCATAACTTTGACATATTTTTTCATGTCTTTGTCATAGATGGCTTCTTCTGGTATGAACAGAGCCTCTCTTGATTCTTCGATCATCACTTCAGTATCTACCTTTAGGCCAAAGGATAGGGTTTCTCCCAATTCAGACAGTTTAATCTCTACAGTTTGTCGATTTTCTTTTACACCTAGCTCTGAAAAAGTTGTAAACGCTTTGGGGTAAATTTTGTTGACAGTCAGGTTTTCAATCACTACACCTAAATTTTTGTCATTAATGATCGCGTTCATCCCCGGTCTGATGTTCTGTGCATCCACTGCCATAAAATCTACTAGGATCGTTTTTTTAAACGGATCCTGCATCTCAAGAATTTTAATCCCAGCAGATGGAGTATCCCCTTCGAATGTATTCAATTCTGTTATAACACCATCAAAATCAGCATAAATAGTGGTATTTTCCTTATTTCTTTCAAGGCTTTCTAATGCTAGAAGAAGAACATCGATTTCAGCTTCATATTTTTTCTTCATATTTTCTGAAAGATCTTTAACCAGTTGATTATAACTGTTTTGTGCTGAGGCGAGTTGGCCTCTGAGCTGTTCCAGATTATTAACAGCCTGTTCTAATTCAACGGCTGTAGCAACCTCGTTCTTGTATAGCTCTTCTATTCTTCTCTTATGCTCTTCTGCCAAGCTTATACTGTTTCTGATACTGGATATTTCTATTTTAACCCTGTTTATGCTTTCGAAATCCGCTCCTGATAGAGCCTCTGTATAGGTAGCTTCCATTGCCTCTATCTGCTTCTTTACCTTTTGAATCTCAATATCCATATTATCTTCAAATTTCAATAGAAGTTGTCCTTGACTTACATGTTCTCCAAGTTCTACCTCAATCATCTCTACTCTATTTATGCTGTTTCCATAATAGTTTCTTATATTTTCAGAACTGATAGTTCCAACTTCTTCTACGTATTTTTCTATCTCCCCTCTCGTTACTTCAGCGGTATTGTATTTTGTGCCGATATTGCCGGTTGTCAGAACATAAAATATTCCTGCTGCCACAAGCGTAAGTATCACTAATGCAATAATTAATTTCTTTTTCATAATTACCTCCGATTTATACTGATATGTTTCAACATTACCCTTTTACTGCTTTATTTTTGATTTTATAGATAATACTCAACAGAATTATTGCTAATTGACCATATTGGTCAATTTAATTATACATCTCCCTATTTTTGTAGTCAATGCTAAAATAGAAAGCTACATTAGAGACCTAGAACATTAGCAAAAAGTAAGAAGGTACGATTCATTTGAATCATACCTTCCGCAATCTGTCATTTTACTTATCCAATCTTAAGATTTTTAAAAAACCACTCATATTACATTTTCATCTCTTAATGCTTTGATTTGATCAACAGAATAATCCAAATATCGATGTAATATGTCCTCTGTATGTTGACCAAGTGTCGGTGCGGAGAATCTGATATTGTCATCACAGTCACTGATTTTTATTGGAATCCCCGGTAGATGCATCAGTCCTGCAACAGGGTGGAGTACTTCCTGGATCATATTTCGAGCAAGCACCTGTTCGTCTTTGACCACCATTTCCACATTATTGATCGGTCCGCTTGGTACGCCGCTTTCGATGAAAATCCTTTGCCACTCTTCTGTTGTTTTCTTTTTGATTTCAACAGCAAGCAAAGGTCTTAAAGAATCATAGTTCTTATTTCTGAGAGGATTGGTCATGAAGCGCTCATCTGATGCCATATCAACTATTTCAAGAGCTTTGCATAACTTTCGCCAAAGATTGTCATTGCCGGCAGCTATCATAATTTTTCCGTCGCTTGTGTCAAATGGCTCAAAAGGAACAATTGAAGCATGTCTATTGCCTTCCGGCTTGGGTGATTCTCCAGTAACAAAGTATCTTGCCAACGCATTCTCCAGTATGGCAACCTGGCAATCCAGCATGGATACGTCTATTTTTGCCCCTTGACCGTCTGTGTTTCTTCTGTTGATTGCAGCAAGTATGCCTATGGATGTGAATAATCCTGCAAATATGTCTCCAACGGACGGCCCTACTCTGGTTGGTTCACCATTTTTTTGACCGGTGATACTCATAATACCGCCCATAGCTTGCACAACGCCATCATAAGCTGGCCTTTCGCTATAGGGTCCGTAGTGTCCAAATCCAGAGGATGCGGCATAAATAATCCGCGGATTGATTGCTTTTAACACATCATATCCTAGTCCGAGCTTCTCCATCGTGCCCGGTTTAAAATTTTCTATAATAACATCGACTTTTTCAACGAGTGATTTTAAAATTTCTTTAGCTTTTTCTTTCTTGAGATTTAGAGTGATGCTTTCTTTGTTACGATTCAAGCTCATAAAATAAGCGCTCTCATTCTCAATATATGGTCCGAAGGCTCTGGAATCATCACCCTTTCCAGGCATTTCAATTTTAATGACTTCGGCGCCAAGATCTGCCAAGGTCATTGTACAATATGGACCTGCCAAAACTCTGGTCAAATCCAGTATCTTTATGTTTTCCAAGGGTAGCTTCATTCAAGTTTCTCCTATCAATCTCATCTTTTAATATGTCGGCAGGCCGAATCCAATTGCGTTGTCAAAAAGCATCCTAGCAATATTATAGCCAATCAGCATTTGGTATTTACCAATCTCTGTTTGCGTTAAAGCTACTTCGGCATCTGAAACGTCCTGTAATGTGGCCAAATCATACTCATATAGAAGCTTAGTCACTCTCAAGGCTTCTTTGGACAAGTCAATTGTCTCGTTGATATTCACAATTGCTCTTTCAGATTTGACAAGATCAAAATACTTGCTTCTCACATCCAGTTCGATATCGCGATATGTCTGATTGTAGTTATATCTGGCTTCCTCCAGTTCCTCTAGCGCAAATTTATGTTGTCTCAAGTTAGGTGTATAATATGAAGTGATTGCACTGACTTCAATCTCTTTCAACTCAAACTCTGCCTTTTTGTTCTCTATTTCCGGTCTGGTTTCCATTGATGATGCAATTGCATCCTCTAATGTTATATCTGGCATATCGCTCCATTCTACGGCTGATACCAAAAGAACCTCCTGATCCAAATCCAAGCCAATGGTGTTGTTGAATTCCAGTTGCTTGATTTTCAAATCATCCTCAGCATTGAACATATCCGTCTTTGCAGAATTGACAGCCATCTCCGCCTTTAGGAGTTCAAGCTTGGTAATAACACCATTCTCAAATCTGACTTTTGCTGTTCTCAGGTGACCTTGTGCGTTCTCATAAAGCGCATTGTTCAGTTCGACTGTTTTTTGTGACAGCAAGACATTGTAATAGGCTGATGCTGCACCAATTTTCAATGCTTCCTTAGTTTGGTTAAGTGTATTCTCCAGAACAGTCAGTTGTACCTGGGCTCCCTTGACGCCATACCCTTTCTTAATCATAAGGGCGTTGACATAGTCATTTGTAATATCGCTGGGTATGAACTGAAGAGGCAATTTCAGCAAATCACTCATAGTGCTTTGCAGATCCTTTTGATTGCTGATCAAATCTTTTGTATCCTCAATTTTTCTATTTAAGTTCGAAATAGCATAGCTATTCTCGATTGCTAAGTTTTGAGCTTCTTCCAAAGTTATTATCAGATCGGTCTCTTCCAACTCGGTTGTTTCAGTCGTTGTCTCCAATGTTACAGGGACAGGCTGTAAATCAGTGGCATAGATTGGGAATGCGGCAACCAATGCAACTATCATCAATATCAGTATTCTTTTTTTCATTTTAATCCTCCTCATTTACCAAAGCCGCATAAGAGCGAATTTATTATTTTTTCATAGTCTATTTCGTTTTCTTTTTTAAAAAGAACTTTAATGCCCAGATAATTGTTTGATATACCCATTATGCATGACACCATGATTTCAGCATCAACATCCTCTCTCAGGATCTTTTCGCTGATACCTTGATTCACTAGATGATTCAAGTGATCATAATATTTAGCCATATACATCATGAAGCTGTCTTTAATCCTTTTTGACACCAGCTCTCCATGCGCAAGGAAGTTCTCTGCAAGACTGGTTTGTAGACTTAAATAATGATATTTGAATTTCAGATATTCGCTAAGCTTTTCCTCGAAACAACTATCCGAATCAAATATGGACCTGATATCATTATAACCTATTTCGAGATTATTGATAAAGGATTCTTCGAATAATATTTTTTTACTGTCAAAATATTCATATATTGTTCCTTTTCCAATTCCGGCACTTTCAGCTACGTCCGTCATTTTAGCGTTGTGAAACCCCTTTTTCATAAAAACCCGAAATGCGGAGTCCAATATAATTTGTCGTTTGTCAATTTCACTCATTTGATTGTACCTCCGTTCCTCCAGATACTTTTTTCTTTATATGATCTGCGATGTCATCTATAACCGTATAAATAACAGGAACATAGATTAGTGTCAGAACCGTGGAAAGCAACAAACCGCCTATTACAACAATCGCTAGGGACATTTGCAGTTCCGCGCCTTCTCCTATTCCCAAAGAAAGCGGTAACAAACCCAGTATGGTCGTCATTGCGGTCATCAGTATAGGCCTCAATCTAATGGGACCTGCATTCAATATTGCCTCTGTTCTAGCCTCGCCTGCTTTTCGTCTTGTGTTGATATAGTCAACAAGAACAATGCCATTGTTTA
>DMAP01000101.1 GCA_003446975.1 Clostridiales bacterium
ATGCCATCTCTTAAGGTGATTTCTGTCTTAGACCTCTCAGCCACTTCAAAGTCATGTGTTATGACAATGATAGTCCTGCCCCTTTTGTTCAAACTTTCAAGAATATCCAGTACTTCATTGCCCGATTTTGTATCGAGGTTTCCTGTTGGTTCATCGGCAAGGAGAACTGAGGGATTCCCCACCAAAGCCCTGGCTATTGCCACTCTCTGCTGTTGCCCGCCTGACAACTCATTTGGCTTATGATGCATACGATCGTACAAACCCACGCTATCAAGGGCCATTTCAGTCTCTTCTTTTCTCTTTTTACTCTTGACACCTCGATATATCAATGGAAGCTCCACGTTTTCAAAAGCATCCAATCTAGGCAATAGATTGAACTTCTGAAATATGAAACCAATTTTTTCGTTTCTGATTCTGGCAAGATCATTTTCATTGTAAGTGCTTATTTCCTTGCCGTCTAGAAAATACTCCCCTGATGTCGGCACATCCAGACACCCCAGTATATTCATCAGAGTAGATTTGCCAGAACCCGATGGCCCGATAATGGAATAAAAATCCCCTGATATCACATCTAAAGAAATACCCTTGAGCACTGTCAATTCAATTTCACCCATCATATAGGTCTTGGTGACATTATCCAATCTTATCATTAGTTGTTCCCTCCAGCACCAGGTCTTTGACCTCCTGGAAAGAAGTTTCTGTCTCCTTCCAAGGTATCAGAAACGACTTCATTGATGATGATATCACCTTTCTCAAGTCCCGATAATACCTCTACGAACCTATCTGTAATGATTCCAGTCTCTATGGTGACAGGATAAGATGCATTTTCATTTTTCATCATTACAATATACTTTCCTGCAATCTTGGATACGGCACTTATTGGAATAATCAGAGTGCTTTCCTTTTCAGCAACCAGAATCTCTACGTCCACATTCATACCGGACATTAGATTTTTTCGATCGTTCATGGCTATGACTACTTCAAAGGTGGTGACGCCTCCTTGACTTACACCGCTTAGTGATATGTTTCTGACAATCCCTTCAAAGGTAACACCTTCGAACACATCGGAAGTGATAGTTACGTTCTGATTCTTTTCGATGTTCAGTATATCCAATTCATCAATACTGATTCTGACTTCCATATTATCCAGATCAGCGATCCTAAACAACTGTGTTCCCCTGTCAACGTAAGATTTTTCATTGACCATGATATCAAGGATTGTTCCATCAATGGGCGATGTAATCATAGCGTTTTGATCTCCTAGCTCATTGACTTCAAGCCTTCTTTGATCAACGACTATCTCTTGTTGTCTTATGTTGTAGGATAATTCATCACTTTCAAGTATGGCGATTAGGTCGCCTCTACTGACAATTGATCCATTTTCAACCAGCAACTGTTTGACTGTTGATGCATAAGGAGCATTCAAGACTAATGTCTGGTTCCTTATTGATTCTCCAACAAATGGTGATGCAAATCTACCTGACTGGTTTATGACCGTAAGCTTTGCGCTAGTCCCAGCTTCCAAAGCCCCGTCATATCTGATTTCAACTTGTATCAAATAACCCAATGAGCCACTGCCCATTGCAACCGGTGCTCTGTCAACGCCAGTTACATCTCCAGATAAGGTCAGTAGATAATCCTGAAGAAAAACCTCTGCTTCATCCCCTATGCTTATTTTCTCCATTTGGTCTTTAGTGAAATAGGATTGGAGCTTGATGACTCCGACTTCAGATATTTCACCAATGATCGCGTTATTAGGCAATGATTCACCTTCAACAGCATTTAATCTTATAATGCCGCTATTTTCAGCCACTATTCTAAGGGAGTTTTGAATCTCCTTCAAGTCATTTAAGGTCTTGATCGCTTTTTGGAGGTTGAATGTGGCATTTTCCGCATTGATTCTCTCAGCATTCTCGTCTTTTTCTATCTCATAAACAGCTAAAATGTCGTCTTTTTTTATATCTTGACCAATATCTGCAAACAATTGGTCAATAATACCAGTGGTGTCTGCTGCAACCAATCTGGTATCACTTGGTTGTATATTCCCGCTTCCTGTTATAGTCTTTCTAATACTGCCATAATCCACAACATATTCTTGTGGAGTCATACTTGACGATGAGCGCAAGTTTCTCATTGCATTAAATCGTATAGATGCGAAAATGATAACTAACATAATCAGCATAACAATGGCTATAATCACTATTCTTTTTTTTGATTTTTTGCTTTTCATAAAAACCTCCGGTTTTCGTCTACGTCCATTATATTTGAAGCAACTTAATTAATTCTTAATATTGCAAACAGCAAAAGAACCTCATTCACATGAGGTCCTTCAAATCTATTGATTCATTCAAATTAAAGTTTTTCAACAACTTTTACAGCGATATCCTTGAAATCCTTTAGTATTCGTTCCGTTTGATCGCTCATAGCTTCTATCGACTCATACTCACTATTAAAACCCATTTCACCAATGATATCGAGCTTCATCATTTCACCTAGCTCTTTCTGATTATACATTCTTCCTTTAAGCATTTCTGTTTTTGAATACTTGTTTATTACTGTCAACACATTTTCGATGTTTTCTTTTCCCAGCTTCTGTATGCATACATTGATTTTTTTCAGATCCTCAATCTTTCCCTCAGTGATGAAAACAATCTTATCAATCCCTTCATAATCATAGAATATATCATCCTGAAAGAGATCAATGCCATCCACTATGACATAATCATAGCTTTTACTGAACATCATAAAAAATTTCTCGAATATCTTGGAATCTCTAACCGCCTTGTTTCTAAGCCTGGGTGCGGGTATTAAGTCAAACAAATGATTGCCGTTGGTTGGTTTTATGGTCGCTTCTTCAACTGAACAAATGCCTGATATCAGATCGACAAAATCATAGATGATATTTTCGTCAACGCCCAAATAGGCTGCTGCTGATTTTGAGGATTTAGACATGTCAACAAACAACACCTTATGTTTCACAGCTAGTTTTTTTGCAATTTCTATAGCTAATAATGTTTTGCCCTGTTTACTGTTACATGAAGCTAATAATATGAACTTGCTCATTTGTTCCCCCTCTTATTCTTCCACTTTTTCAGGTTCCAATCCTAAGTACTCTCCAATTATATCCCGTACCAAGGGAGCGGGAAATCTGCCCGATCCACCTTGAAATATGACTGTTGCAATCGCTATCTGTGGATCATCCGCAGGTGCATAAGCTATGTACCAAGCAAAATCATCGTAGGGCTCACCTGTCTCTGGATTGGTTCCCTCTCTTTGTGCTGTTCCCGTCTTGGATGCGACTCTTACCGGAAAATCATTGTATAATTTACTGTCAGCTGATACCATGACCATCCCTTCAGTCAGTTCGTCAAGATAGGAATAATCCTTGATTTGAATCCGTTCTGAGGTTCTTAATGGCTCGTAGACCACGGATTGATTGTCGTAGGTCTTGCCTTCCTTGATAACACTCACATTTCTTAGATAGCCCCCATTGGCTATGGTCGCAATGTAATTAGCCATCTGTAATGGTGTATAGGCATTGCTGCCTTGGCCAATACTGATATTCACATTATCACCATCATTCCATACGGCTTGATTGAGAAAACTGTATTTAATCATATCCACCAATGAAATGCCTTTGGAATCCACCTTGTCCGGTCTCAGACCCATCTCTGTCAGATTTGTGTAGACCTCGCCTCTGGTCATTGGATTGTCTCCTTTTACCCAGCTTACAATCGTGTTGATCATTTGTTCTTTTTCATCCGAATTATAGTTCTTGCCAATTGCATAAAATTGATCTATATTTTGATTCAAGTAATCTCTTAAGAAAAATTTTATAGAGCTGATTTTTGTTTCCGGACTAGGTACCCCACCAGAGAACTCATTCGGTATTTGGATTTCTATTCCGGTTTTATTATCAAGTCCAAGCTGTTTGGCCATAGACAGCAAATCATCCAGTTCCACTCTGACAGATATTCTCTGATTTGTAGCTCTGTTTTCTCCCAATACCAATGTATAGAAGTAGAAATTGCATGAGTCCCTTATAGCCTCATACATATTCTCGTAGCCATGAATCGATTTGTACATATTCCAAATCCAACAACCAAAGGTCTGATTGCCAATTTCCATATACCCTGCACAATAGATTCTCTCGTATGGTGAAATGCCTTTTTCCAATGCAGCCAAAGCGGTGACGATCTTGAAAGTCGATCCGGGTTGAATGGCTGTCAACATTGATATATTATAAAGAGGTCGCGGTGCCATAGAATCCTTTGATTCGTTGGACAGGGTTATCCAGTCCTCCTGAGATATGCCCGTTGCAAAAAGATTGGGGTCATAGGATGGATCATTGGCCATAGCAATCAACTCGCCGGTCTTAACATCTAATACTACCACAGCCCCTGAATGTGCGTTTTTATATGTCCTGTCGAACTTATAGT
>DMAP01000357.1 GCA_003446975.1 Clostridiales bacterium
ATCAGATATAAATGAAAGTAAAAAAATAGTTGTAGAACATCTTGGAAAACATATGGTGAGATGACATGAATGGAATAGTGAATGTCCTAAAACCGACTGGTATGACTTCTCATGATGTGATTTCTAGGCTTAGAAAAATCACTTCAATCAAAAAAATTGGGCATGCTGGAACATTGGATCCCTATGCCTCCGGTGTTTTGCCGGTTTGCATTGGAAAAGCCACAAGACTTTCAGACTATTTGATGGGCTATGATAAAGCATATGTATTTGAACTAAAGCTGGGACTGATGACAGACACATATGATATTTATGGCAAAACCATAACTGAAAACACAGACTTACAACCTATCGAACATGACACGGTAGCAGCAGTTATTAGATCATTTCAAGGCGAGTCTTGGCAGATTCCACCCATCTATTCAGCCTTGAAAGTTGAAGGAAAAAAACTATATGAGTATGCACGGCAGGATACCGGTGTAGACAGTAAGCAAAGAAGGATAAACATTAGACAAATTGAATTGATTGAATACAATTTTCCATTATTGCGAATAAAAGCGGTTGTGACCAAAGGAACGTATATCAGAAGCCTCTGTCATGACATCGGTCAAGCGCTTGGAACCAATGCTGTTATGACAGTATTGGTCCGGATTGCTTCAAAAAACCTGAACATTGAGGATTCCTTCACCTTGGAACAGATTGATGATATGTTCAGACTCAATGATTTCAGCTTTCTATTAGGCTATGACAAGGTGTTGGATCTGGAAAGCATCTACCTGGATGATGACAGTATTGGCAAATTAATGAACGGTATAAGGATACCAGTGGTTAAAGAAAAAAACTACCCTGAGTACTTTTATATCAGGAATTTAGAGTCAATGATACTGGGTATAGGGGAAGTAATAGACAGTCAACATGTAAAGTTCAAAAAGCTTTTGATATAGAGGAGAGCAAATGAGATATATTACGGCTGCAATAGGTAATTTTGACGGTATACACATAGGGCATGATCAAATCATCAGAAAATGCATCGAGATTGGGAATCAATCCAATCAGGAAAAAAAGATCGTAACCTTCGAGTATGAGTTTGATAAATTCACCAACATTGCGAAAAAATACAGGAAAATATATGGTAAACATGGTAAAATAGCAACCTTGAAGAATTATGACATAGATGACATTATTTTCTATTCTCTAGACAGCGAGACAGCAGTCATGTCTCCTGAAAGGTTCATTTCTGAAATTTTGATTGACAAGCTGTGTATCAAAAATATTGTCGTAGGCTTTAATTTTAGATTTGGACATAAGGCTAAAGGAGATACCCATTTGCTTCAGGAGATGGCCCCAAAGTATGGTTATGGTGTTGAAGTAATCAATGCCGTCAAGCAAGAAGGTTTTGTGATAAGCAGCTCCATGATCAGGGACTTGATTGCTGATGGGAGAATCATAGAAGCCAATAGATTGTTGACTGAAACATACAGGATAGATTTAAGAGATCATCGGTACAGGATTGTTAGCGAAAATGAACTGTTGATTCTGGATAATGACTTTGTATATCCCAAGGACGGTGCATATCTTGTTTTTGATAATCAAAAGGAGTTTGAGATTATAATCAGCAAAAAAGACGGTTTTCTACAACTGGAGTCAGATGAAATATTGACCCCGGATATTATTCAGTTCATTAAAAAAATATAATTTACAAACAGGCATATATGTGTTAAAATACTATTTGTTCCATTATCTATGTAATTCGATTCCTCGACGATTCACATGGATTTTGGTGAAAAATTTAAAGGAGGAAACAAAATGGCATTGGAGAAACAATTTAAACAAAGCATCATTGAAGAGTACAAATTAAGCGACAAGGATACAGGATCACCTGAGGTTCAGATCGCCATATTGACAAATCAGATCAATCAATTGACTGAACATCTAAAAGTCAATAAGAAAGACCACCACTCTAGAAGAGGTCTTTTAAAAATGGTAGGTAAAAGAAGAGGGCTTCTTAAATATCTTCAGAACAAAGATATAGAGAGATATAGAAGTATCATCAGCCGATTAGGATTAAGAAGATAACAGGAGCGGGGTACACCCCGCTCTATTGTTTTAAATGAAGGAGGACAAATATGGAAAGAATTTTCGAATATGAACTTGCTGGCAGAAAACTAAGCTTGACTTTCAATAAATATGCTGAGTTTGCAAATTCTGCTTGTTTGGTGAGGTATGGAGATACAGCGGTTTTCGCTGTGGTTACAGCATCTAAGAAACCCAAAGAAGGAATCGATTATTTCCCCCTTGGCGTTTTTTACGAAGAGAAATTATACTCTGTAGGAAAAATACCGGGTGGTTTCATCAAAAGAGAAGGAAGACCGAGCGAGAAAGCGACACTGGCTTCCAGATTGATTGACAGACCATTGAGACCTCTTTTCCCTCATGGATTCAGAAATGATGTCCAGGTGGTTACGACTGTCATGTCAGTTGACCAGGATTGTTCTCCTGAGATAGCTGCAATGATAGGGGCTTCTGCTGTACTGAGTGTATCAGACATACCCTTCGATGGACCAGTTGGCGGAGTCAACATGGGACTAGTGGACAATGAACTGATTGTTAATCCGAATCAGGCTCAAAGAGAACTATCCATGCTTGATTTGACTGTTGCCGGCACAAAAGATGCAGTAATGATGGTTGAAGCTGGCGCAGATATAGTGCCTGAGGAGATCATTCTCGAGGCAATTATGCAGGCCCACGGTGAAATCATAAAAATCTGTAATTTCATTGAAGAGATTAGAAGTGAAATAGGAAAAGAGAAAGCCCAAATCGAGTTTGTCAAACCATCCGAAGAAATTCAAAACGAAATTATTGAATTTGCGGATGCTAAGTTTGATGAAGCGATCAATTCGGTTGACAAGCAAGAACGAGAAGAAAAAATAGAATTGGTACAAGCTGAGGTTAAGACTTATTTTGAGGAAAAATATCCTGACAATATCAAAGATATAAAAGAAATACTTTATAATATCGTAAAAGACAAGGTCAGAACGAATATAGTCAAAAAAGGCATTAGACCAGATAATAGAAAAATCGATGAAATAAGACCAATATCATGTGAAGTAGGCATATTGCCGAGAACACACGGTACCGGACTGTTCACCAGAGGTCAGACGCAGGTTTTGACAGTTGCCACATTGGGAGTTGCCAGCGATATTCAGATTATTGATGGTATATCGGAGGAAGAAAATAAAAGCTACATGCATCATTATAATTTCCCTGGATACAGTGTTGGGGAACCTTCTCCTATCAGAGGTCCGGGAAGAAGAGAAATCGGTCATGGTGCATTGGCAGAAAGAGCTTTGATACCTGTTTTGCCAAAGAAAGAAGATTTCCCTTATACCCTCAGGTTGGTTTCAGAGGTATTGAGTTCCAATGGATCCACATCACAGGCCAGCGTCTGTGGCAGCTCACTGTCACTGATGGATGCTGGCGTTCCAATCAAAGCGCCGGTTGCCGGCATAGCCATGGGTCTTATTAAAGAAGGCGATGATGTTGTCGTATTGACAGATATACAGGGCATGGAAGACTTTCTTGGCGACATGGACTTCAAAGTTGCCGGAACAGCAGAGGGCGTTACCGCCATCCAAATGGACATGAAGATTCATGGCATCGACAGGAATATTATCATGCAAGCTCTTGATCAGGCTAAAGCAGGCAGATTATTCATATTGGATAAGATGAATGCTTGCATTGATAAGCCGAGGGAAGAAGTATCCAAGTATGCCCCTAAAATCATCTACATGAAGGTTCATCCGGATAAGATCAGAGAGATAATAGGTGCCGGCGGTAAAGTAATCAATAAGATTATCGAGGATACAGGCGTTAAAATCGACATTGAAGATGATGGATCTGTAATGATTGCTGCTGTGAACCTGGAAGCTGGACTTAAAGCAAAAGCCATTATTGATGCGATTATCAAAGACATCGAAGTCGGTGAAATGTATATGGGTAAAGTTGTAAAAATCATGAACTTTGGAGCTTTCATAGATATCGGAAACAAAAAAGAAGGCCTTGTTCATATTTCCGAACTCTCCAAACAAAGAGTCAACAAGGTTGAAGATGTGTTGAAGGAAGGCGAGGAAGTGCTCGTAAAAGTAATAGGAATAGACAAACAGGGGAAAATAAAATTATCACGGAAAGATGCGCTTAAAGAGACAGACACCGATAAATAACTATTGACTTAAATCCCTCTTTAAGAGGGATTTGTTTATATACAGGAGGATTAATGATACACAAGATAATTATGGATAACGGCTTAAGGGTTGTGTTTGAAAAAATTGACCATGTTCAATCAGTTTCAACAGGTATTTGGGTTGGTGCAGGATCTATCAATGAAACAACAATCAACAATGGCATATCCCACATGATTGAGCATATGCTATTTAAAGGAACTAAAACCAGAAGCGCTTTTGATATTGCTGAGGAAATTGACAGCATGGGCGGACAAATCAACGCATTCACCACTAAGGAATGCACCGGTTACTACACTAAGGTTGCTTCATACTTTTTCGATAAGTCTTTAGAGATACTATCGGACATGATGTTCAACTCTGTCTTTGATGAAGAAGAGCTGGAGAAGGAAAAGAAAGTCATACTTGAAGAGATATTGATGTATGAGGACTCTCCAGAAGATTTTGTACATGAGCTACTGACCAAGATTTCCTTTGAGGGAAATGCCATATCATATCCTATACTAGGTGACTTCCAATCTGTCAACTCGATTGACAGACAAGCTATCGAAGATTACATGGACAATTACTATACCTCCGACAATGTGGTCGTATCAATAGTCGGAAATACAACCTTGGAAGAGGTACAGCAACTTTGTGCTAAATATTTTCAAAGCTTCAGGAAAAAGAATAAACTAATAGAAACGCCCAGATTATTTGACTATTCCATTAACAGACAAGGAGTCCATAAAAATATCGAACAATTGCATTTTTGCATAGGTGTCCAAGGTTTTGAAAGGAACAGCCCTTATTATTACTCGACAAATATATTGAACAATGT
>DMAP01000233.1 GCA_003446975.1 Clostridiales bacterium
TATATGCCAGTTATATTTTGCCGGGACATGATAATGAGCTGCATTCAAAGGGAGACACAAAAAGTCTCTCGAATTTTCCACCTTTACGGCTTAATATCTGTATAACTGGAAAAACGGTCCAGTTATAAGGCAACAACATGGACTTTTTCCATTTATTGCACTTTTATGATTAAATATAGCCTATAAAATTCGCTCTTTTTTATACCTTATACCGATTTTGATTACATACAATAGGAATATTTTATAGAAAACGGATTAGCTTACAGGCGATGGGCCGTTTTCTCTATCAATTTTTGTTGCACTTATAAGTTGAATTTTTATAAGCAACAAGTTTATTTGGAAAGATATTTGAAAGCATCAAATTACATGAATTCACGAAGAATAGATATTGATCTTCTTCGTGCCGTTGCTGTTCTCGGGGTCATTTTTTTCACTTTTCGATACCTGGTTTTAGTGGCGGCTTTCTAGGCGTTGATATCTTCTATGTCATCTCCGGATATCTCATAACCCTTCACGTACAAGAGCAATTATCTAAATCAAATTTCAGCTTTATATATTTTTACCTGCGCCGGATCAGACGACTTTTTCCAGCATTAATTGCCACACTATTCTTGAGCAGCATCGCAGCGTTAGCAATTTTACCAAAGTCATTGTTAGACGATTTTTCAAGTTCTCAACTTGCATCGAGCCTTTACGTTGCCAACGTCTACTTTTGGTCAATAGCCGACTACTTTGACACCAATAGTATCCTAAAGCCACTCTTGCACACATGGTCTTTGTCTGTAGAAGAACAATTTTACATAGTTTGGCCACTGTTTTTATTTCTTACTTTTTCTAAAAAACCTAAATTAGCAATTAGTATTGCTGCCATTCTGTCTCTGATTGCTGCAGAATTTGTTTATGATATCTCATCAAGTGCGACCTTCTATCTTTTTCCGTTTCGGATATTCGAGTTTACTATTGGCGCATTAATGTGCAGGAATTCACTGGGCACCCTTCCCAACACAGTAAAGAATATTCTAATATCCATAAGCATTGTAAGTATTGCACTCACGATGCTTATCTCTACAGAACATACACGAAACCCTGGCATATTAACGCTTCCAATCTGCCTCGGCACAGCTATAATCATTGCTCTGCATCATCCCTGGATGAATATAAACAATACTATCACCTCCATTTTATTACGTATTGGCCTAGTATCATATTCAGCGTACCTGGTTCACTGGCCACTACTTGTTTTCTACAAAATAGATAACCCGCAGCCTCTTTCACCTGCGGTTACCATATCGCTGCTAGTTATAACCTATGTTCTTGCCGAAATTATTTATAATTTCGTAGAGAAACCAACTTCGAAAATCAATCTTCGGGAGAAAAAGGCATTATTGCTTTTTTCATTACCACTAGTTGTTTTGTTGGCTTTAGTATTCGTTTTTTTTCAGCCCAAAATCTATCGTTACCTAAACCCTCATGAATATACGGTAAAGCATGTACTCGATAACATTCCTGATAGACGCCTTTACCAAGACCAGATCAAAAAAGAAATTGAACAGAAGAAAACTAATAATAATCCTAAAAAACGAAGGAAGATCGTTGTAACGGGCGACTCACATGCTGAGGACATTACATTAGCCTTACAGTTGCTTTTAGCCGATACAGATATTGAAGTTGAGTTAATGCACAGTATATGCGATCCGCTTACCTTAGACAGTATCGGCATTTCACTCGAAGATCTCTATAGTGATGCTTCGCAGGAAAAAACTCGCAATCCAGAATATTGTGTGTCCCATCACTCTGGCTATCTCGAAAAATTAACCAGCCTTTCTCCTGACCTCATTATTTTTTCAGAAGCATGGCGACGTGCCGCATTACCTTACCTTTCTAAAACAATCAATGAGATAAAACATGCTACATCTGTTAAGATTATGATCTTAGGCCGAAACCCACAGTTTACTCCCAACCCGAATATAGTTTTCAAAAGCTTAGATAGTATTGATGAGATCAATAAGGTTGCCTGGGAGAGAAGATACAAAATCTTTGATGACTTCGATAAAATACTTACTGATGTTGCCAACGAAACTGGTAGTTATTTTATATCAAAGAATGAACTCGTGTGTCCGGACCAAAAATGCATACTCCTAATTGGATTAGATATGGGCTACTGGGATGGCCAGCATTATTCTTTGGTTGGTCTTAAATATTATGGAGGGCTCTTAGTAAATCATAAGTCTTTCAAGGACGCTACTAATTAGTATTTTTCCTGCAAAGGCCCCATTTACGTCAGTATATTCCAGGATAAGGGCACCCAAAGATTTGTGGTTCTTTTTTAACTAATGTCCATGCAATATGGTTTTGGCTCTAATAAAATACCTAACAAAAGTGATGTGCTTTAGGTTAATATCGCCACGTCTAAGATTTTATTTCCCCAAGGTCACCTCAGATTGATATGCCTACTGTTACACTCCTCTCCACCTTCAACAATTTTACAGACCATAGCTTATTGTGACTACTGACCAAGAGCCCCGGAGGGCGATATCGAATAAGTACGCTTGTGCTTGATATCCCTTTTATGCCCGTTGCTTGATCAAACATCCTCAATCTTCTCACTATCAAAGACCTCGATCAAGGGCGGAAACGAGATATGGGGACAGAATATAAAACCTTCTACCCAATACAGGGTTAAATATGCCAACCCCGGAATTTCCCCCAAAAGAAATCATCCCCCCCTTCCCTCAAATCACCCGTATGTCCAGATGCTTCTCCATGGCCTGCAGGGCAGCGGCAATGCCGTCAATACGGGTGGTGTGGCGCACATTAGTCAGACGGTTTACTTCTTGCGGCGTGGTATTGAGACGGCGGGTAAGCTCGGCAGGCCGGACTCTCTGGGTGATCATCTCATTGAGTAACAGCACTTTGGCTGATAAACTGGCCGGAAGCTCGGTAACAAGGCCAACTGCGAGGCGTTCAGATGGCGGCGGTGTTTCTCTTCTTGGCTCCCCATGTTCTACAAAAACAGCCGATAGTCAGCGTTCAATACCTTGGCCAGTTTCTTTGCGTTCTCCTTGCCAATGGGTCGCTTGCCATTCTCCATTTCTGACAGGTGCCGGCGATGAATTCCGGTTTGTGCCGCAAGCTGATCTTGTGTCAGGTCTTCACGGTAGCGAATACCACGAAGATATAAGCCGCCGGGGTTTGTCTCAAGATCGGGGTTAATTATAATGGCTGGAATACCCGCACCCGCCTTGATTGCCTCAAAACCATCAAGCAACTCCTGCTCAATATCTCGTTTCATGGCCCCTGTCTCCTATCCACTTTGAAAAGAGATTACAGAAACGCCCGGCAGTCTGCATTTAACGCCCCAGCCAGTAGCTTTGCTCGTTCCATACCGATAGGTCGCTTGCCATTCTCCATTTCAGAAA
>DMAP01000287.1 GCA_003446975.1 Clostridiales bacterium
GTCAGGATATTATAAATGCTTTGACTAAGTCTATATTTGTCGGACTTGATATGTAACTTCTTGATGGACAAAAGTTCAAGTTCAATGTGTTTTTTATCAAATTGAACCTTTAATCCAGCGATAACTTGACTAATCAGTTGATGGAACTCAAATGCTTCAATCTTAAGAGTGATCTCATCTTTCTCAACGTCAACGATGTTGCTCAAGTCAGAAATGATAGATGTCAGGCTTTCAATTTGAGATTCACATATTCTTATTTCATCATGCGTTACTTCAACTATGCCATCATCTATGGCCTCTATATGGTTCTTAAGTATGGTTAGTGGTGTTCTTGCCTGATGAATCAGCTCATCGATAAATCTCTTTCTTGCCTTTTGCTTCATTTTTAGTCGAGCACTGAGGGCTACAAGGCTAGTCTGAATAATTCTGATTTCCTCTATTTTCGACGTTCTCCTTTCAAAGCCTTCTCCTAGATCAATTCCCATAGCCATTCCTGCTGTATTAGCTAGGTCGGTGCTAAGAATCTTGCTGATTTTGGAACCTGACACTGCAATGAATATCAAAACCAATCCGAAAGAGATTATGCTATAAGTGATCAACGCTACTTTAAACATTCTTGTTACAAATGAATTTCCAATTGAACTATATCTGGTAATTGTAATTTTACCTAGTAAAACATTATTATCAATTATATCAAGTGTCTCTGTTTCATTGGTGAAAGATCCCATCATTCTGCTCATCATGCTGCCTCTCATCATATTATCAATCATTTCAACAGATTCTGCTACGTCTGCCAGTAAATCAAGATTCCTGTCATATAATCTGATTCGTATAATCGGATCGCTTAGATGCGATTCAAGTTGGACTTCAATCTGTCCTGAAGAGTACCCCGAATCTTTCAAGACCATTTTTGCATAGGACAGGATTTGAGAAAAATGATCTTCATATTTTTCTTCCGTATAGTTCACAAAATATCTGTTGATTAACAGACTGAGTACAAATGAGTTCACTGCAACTGAAACGACTGCTGTCAGAATCAAGGCAATCAACCATTGCTTTCTAATGGTCATTTATGTTCACCTCCAAATATATAGCCCGCGCCATATTTTGTGATTAGATATCGAGGATGTTTGGAGTCCACTTCAATTTTTTGCCTTATTCTTTTAATGAAGCTATCCACATTGCGATCATAGCCTTCGTAGGAACTGCCAAATGCCAGCTCTATCAGTTGATCTCTATTCAACACCTGTCCCTGATTTTTAAACATAACAAGCATGAGGCTATACTCTGCAGAGGTCAGTAATATTTCGACATCATTTCGATATAGCTTCATGCTCTGTGTGTGCAGTTTTAAATCTCCACAAGTGTATACTATTTCCTGTTTGTCATGATAAATCCTGTTGATAAGTGTTTGAACTCGTTTTACAAGTTCTTTGACACTAAATGGTTTTACAACATAATCATCTGCTCCAGTGTCAAATCCCTTCAGTCTGTCTTCTTCATCTTGTTTGGCGGTCAGCATGATGATAGGAATGTCGGATATTTTGCGAATTTCTCTAAGGACATCATAACCATCAATGCCTGGAAGCATAATATCCAAAATCATCAAATGTATAGTTGTGTCGTTGAAGATGCTCAACGCTTTGAACCCGTCCTCAGCAATGTAGGTGTTGAATCCTTCGTTATAAAGATATTTCAGAACAATCCCGCTGATTTCAGGCTGATCTTCAACTATCAAAATATTGTATTTCAAAATAATCACCCTGCCTTCATTATACTATAAATCATCAGAAGACAGTATAAGTTTAAAGCTTATCATCCTAATCAAGTATGTTTTTTCGTCTCAGGTACTCTTCCTCTGTTATTTCACCTTGCGCGAACTTCATCTTCAACATCTGCAATAACTCGTTATCTTTTTTCCCTTTCCCTGTTCCGAATCTTTTGATAAAGTAAATGGCACCTATAACCACAGCTACTAAAACAATTGCCAAGAAAGCCCCACCAAAACCACCACGCATCATTCCGAAACCACGAAAACAGTTGTCCAACAATCCAAATCCTCGTTCATACATCATTTTTATACCTCCTTATTTCTTAATCAGACTCATCATTTTCAGATAAGTCGCATCGTCTATCTCTCCGTTTATATATCTGATTTTCAATGTTTCCTCAGCTTTTGATGTATCATTTCTTTCGAATAATTTCCCATCGTTGTTCTTATATATGTAGTATGCTCCGATAACAATCAATATCGGTATAATAATCATCATGACTTAACCTCCTTTCAAATTTTCTTGAAAACTGAATTTCTTCCGTTTTAAATATACAATACAATTATGGCAGAAATATGATTGGGGTTCTTGAGATAAAATGATATAATTTATTATGAAGTTAAACAATTTTAGAATTAATGGGGGTAAATTATGTTGAAAATGATTGATTTAAAAAATGGGGAAAAATTAGCTTATAGAGAATCCGGAGAAGGTGAAAAGGTCATAGTGTTGGTGCATGGAAACATGTCTTCATCCATACATTGGGATACAGTGATGGCGAGTCTACCTCAGCAATACACCGCTTATGCAGTAGACTTGAGGGGGTTTGGCGCATCATCCTATAATTCCAAAATAAGCACACTAAAAGAGCTTTCAGAGGATCTGAAGCTTTTTGTTGATCAGTTGGGGTTGAGAAAATTTTCTATGGTGGCTTGGTCCACTGGCGGTGGCGTGGTCATGCACTTTGCAATCGATTATCCGAATCTCGTTGATAAATTGATACTGGTCGAATCAGTTGGGATAAAAGGCTATCCTATGTTTAGAAAAGATGACAAGGGACAACCTATTCCAGGAGAGTTTCTGATGACTAAGGAAGAAATCGAAGCTGATCCAATCCAGGTCAAGCCTATACTGGCTGCCTATGCAGCAAAGGATAAAAACTTCATTAAGCTCGTTTGGGATAGTGCTATATATACATTCAAAAAGCCAGATGAAGTAAGATATGATGCTTATTTAAATGAGATTTTAAAGCAAAGGAACCTGGTTGATATTGATTATGCACTGGTTCATTTCAATATTTCTGATGCTCACAATGGTGTCCTTCAGGGATCAGGTGAAATCAGCAAACTTAAAACACCCACACTTGTTATTCAAGGAGAGGATGATCTGGTCGTCCCAAAATCAATGGGTGTAGAAATTGCAGAGGCTATAGGTGAAACTGCCAAGTTGGAACTTCTGCCAAATGGCGGACATGCTCCTCTTGAAGATGATTTGGATCGGTTTATGAATCTGATACTTGATTTTCTGGAATGACCTCAATTGCTTCATGCTGTCTGGTCACAACTGAAACCGCTGCAATAACGACACCTGCTCCCAGAAGTTGGATCCATTTCATGGTTTCACCGAAGATAATGAAGCTTGCAATAAAAGTAACCACTGGAATAAGATTCATAAATATCGCAGCTATTGAAACACCCAGATGGTTTAGTGCATACATATAGAAATAACTGGCTACTGCCGAGCATAGTATGGCTAAAAAGAAAAAATTCAATGTAATATTAGTCGTCAGAAGGTCCCATCGAACTGTTTCAAAAAACAGGAATGGAATAAATGCAATACAGCCAAACAAGCTTTGATAGAACGCGACAGTAATGTCTGAATATCTGTCAAAAAGCGGCTTGGTCATGATTAGATAGATTGAGTAGGATATAATGGCGCCGAACATGTACCAATAGCCTGATGGATTTCCTCCTCTTAATTCGCCGCCTATCACCATATAGATACCAAAAACTGAGGCGATTATGGCTATCAAAGATAATAGCTTCAGTTTTTTCTTGAGAAAAACCCTTTCGCCTATTGCGGCTCCCACTGGAAGCATGGCGATGATGATGGAAGCATCGTTGGCGCTGATCCGCAGCAGTCCATTGTTTTCAAAATAGAAGTAAACAGTGATGCCCAAAACTCCCGCCAAGGCTACCAATGGCACATCTTTTTTTCTCAAAGCTTCCTTTTTGTCAATTCTTTTCATTATTGGATATAGAATCATGGAAGCTAAAAGAAACCGATAAAAAGCCAGGCTCATAGGTGGAAATACAGTCATTGCAATTTTGATGCTGATAAATGAGATGCCCCACATTACTGCTGAAACAATCAATAATATAAGGGCAATAGTCTTTTGATTTTTTATAATTCCTCACCCCGGATACTACAAGATTTTTGATTCCCATTATTTACATATGCTTCTCTGCTAATTGAGCCAATGGACTTCTCTCAACCTGTTTCAGTGTTATATGACCGGTTATGTCATAATACTTCATCCTATCAACAGTGTATACCAGACCATTTGATTTAGAATCTACCAACACGTTGTCGATTTGATTGTCTGATGGATCTCCTATAAATAAAAATTTAGAACTCTCGCCTGCTCTTGTCAACATAAGTTTGGCTAAATGTGGCGTTGTTTCCTGCACTTCATCGACAATCACCAATGTATTGGATAGGGTTCGACCTCTCATATAATTGAAGGTCTTCATTTCAAGTATGCCAGCATCCATATAGGTGTTTATGAAATTCTCCACCGTGAAATCCGGTTTCTCAGTTTTGAAATCCTTTCTTGAGTATTCCTCTTTCTTTCCTTTTTGCTTTTGATCAAATAAATTGTCAACCGCATCATAAAAAGCCTGCATCCACGGTTTCAGTTTTTCTTTTTCCTCACCAGGCAGGAAGCCGATGTCGTTGCCGGCAGGAACAACCGGCCTGACAAAAATAATTTTTCTAAACAGGTTTTTCTCTAAAACACTTTGCAATGCGTAGGCTATGCTGAGAAAGCTTTTACCGCTGCCTGCTCCGCCCATGATGGTGGCAAAATGTATACTCGGGTCATGAAGAAGCTCCATCGCCATCTTCTGCTCCCTGTTGATGGGCTTTATCCCCCAAGTGTATTCATTTGTATATTCCAAAGGAACTATCTTATTATTCTTAACTTTGGCAAGCACCTCGTGACCAAATTGGTCCTGGCTTTTTATATGAAAAAAATGGTTTGGATAAACTTCTTCCTCCAATCCTGATGGGATCTTCAAACCCTCACTGAAAATCTTGTTTATGGATTCGGATGGCATCATAATCTCGCTGTATCCCTTATAAAGATCGTCTGTACGGACCTTATCCGTTTCATAGTCCTGTACTTCCAACCCCATGGCATCAGCCTTGACTGTCATGCACATGTCCTTAGTGACTAAAATCGTTTTTCTTTTAGTATCGCTTTGGGCTATTGCTTTTGCAACGGCTAGAATACGATTATCATTTTTCTTGGTGTCCATTCCGTCCGGTAGATGAATATTATCCACAAAATTGATTTCAATTCTGATGACTCCTCCATTCGGCAGTTTAATACCCTCGACAAAATCACCATATTGTCGCACCTTGTTTAATTCTTTAAGCACTTGTCGTGCATTGTAACCAAGTATACCGCTAGCCTTTTTCAAACCATCCAGCTCTTCCACCGTTACCAATGGCAAAATCAGGTGATTGTCCTGAAAGTTGTATAAAAACATAGGGTCATGGATCATTACATTCGTGTCAATAATATAGTTTTTAATCATCTTCTGTCTCCTATAATATACTTTAGTCTATTATATCATTATTGTGTCATAGAAAAAACGCCTCTCATGTTAAATTCCTGAAAGACGCTTACTTTTTATTCAGTGGTGTTTACTCACCAATTATTTTAACTAGCACTCGCTTTTTTCTTTTTCCATCAAATTCACCGTAAAAGACTTGTTCCCATGTTCCGAAATCCAGTTTCCCTTTTGTGACAGCCACTAATACTTCGCGTCCCATAATCGTTCTCTTCAAATGGGCATCCGCATTGTCTTCATAGCCGTTATGGGCGTACTGGCTATAAGGTTTTTCCGGTGCCAGTTTCTCAAGCCATTTCTCAAAATCACTGTGTAATCCACTTTCATCGTCATTTATGAATACGCTGGCAGTTATGTGCATGGCATTACACAGTAAAAATCCCTCTTGTATTTTACTTTCATCAATACACTTTTGGAGTTCATTGGTTATGTTGACAAAACCTCTTCTGGTAGGTATGTCAAACCATAATTCCTTTCTGAAGTTTTTCATGTGAGTTCTCCTTTTCATTATTATCGATTCAGCGTACTCCTTCTCTCCATCAAAACCACGTCTGTCCATACACCATTGATGGATTTGCCGATTTTTTTCCTAATGCCGACGATTCTAAAACCGCACTTTTTATGTAGTGCAATACTGATGGCGTTGTCTCTGATGATGCCAGCCTGCAGTGTCCAGAAACCAGATTCTTCGGATTGTTGAATCAAGGCAGTCAGCAATGCTTTTCCAACTCCTTGTCCCTTGTAGGCTTGTTTGATGTAGATACTTTCCTCCGCCACCCCTCCATAGATGCATCTGTTGGAATAGGGTGTAAGTGCAGCCCATCCAAGCACTGCATCATCAGATCTGGCAACTAACCTTCCGACCTTTAGATGACCTTCGTCCCATGCATCCCAGTTTGGAACATCCTTTTCAAAGGTAGCTACTCCAGTTTTGATGCCTTCATGGTATATAAGACTCACCTGTTCCCAATCCGATTCTTTCATTTCGTCAATTATAAAATTCATAAACTCCCCCAATTACTTATATGCCTTGACAATCGCACTGGCAAAAGCGCCATCTAGAGACTTTTCATCCAGCCTCTTATAAATATCATCCAGTTTTTTTGAGGTCGCAACACTTTTCAGCATCTCTTTAGTGTACAAGCTGACCGGTGCGATCTCTATAGCTTTAAATCCAGCTAATTTTAGGATTCTTTTGTATTCTTCAATTTCTAAAGCTCCTGAAATACATCCCACCCACAACTCAATGCTTTGCTTGATTTCATCACTGACTTCCTTAAGCTGCACGATATCTGCTATGGCCAATCTTCCTTTTGGTTTCAACACACGGTATGCTTCCTTGATAGCGTCTTCTTTGCTTTCACTGAGATTGATCACACAGTTGGATGTGATAACGTCTACAGTTTCATTGTCTAGTGGTATTTCTTCAATAAAACCTTTGATAAATTCAACATTTTTAATGCCACTCTTCTCTTTATTTTGAATGGCAAGCTTAAGCATCTCATCTGTCATATCCAACCCATAAACCATACCGGTTTCTCCTACATATCCAGAGGCTATCAGCACATCTATGCCACCTCCACTTCCGAGATCCAGTACTTTCTCGCCTGGTTTAAGGTCTGCAAAAACCAATGGATTGGCACAGCCTAAAGATGAATTTATAGCCTCTATTGGCAGACCTTTAATATGTTCGGGGTCATAAAGCACAGCGGTTTCTGGATTATCACCACAGCATGACGAACCGCTGCAGCAAGAGCTCTTGGCATTGGCAGTCACACCTTTTGCAATGCCACCGTAATAGTTTCTGATCTTACTTCTTTTAAAGCTTTCCATAAAATTTTATCTCCTCTAATATATTTAGCGTTAATAATTCAACAGCATTGATGATTTCTAACTGCGTCCTTCAGTATCTGTAGACTTTCTAAAACCTGATTCCTCTTTTCCTCTGGGATAGAATCAAATATGCCTTGATAATAAGTGTTCATGGTTTTTTCAATATTGTTATAGATCATCCTACCACTATCTGTCAATTGTATGTTGACATATCTCCGATTATCTTCGTCAATGTCTCTAATAACCAAACTATCCTCTACCAGATTATTGATAGTCCTGCTCATCGTGCTTTTATCAACTCCTATCAAGTCCGACAGATCAGTAAGTGAAATACTGCCCACTCGCCCTATCTCGACTATTGCATGGCATTGTCCAACTGTAACACTACAACAAGATGCATCATTTTTTTCCAATATGCCCAGATTTCTTACTAGGATTCGTATTAATTCTCTTAAATGATTGTTGTTT
>DMAP01000024.1 GCA_003446975.1 Clostridiales bacterium
TTGGAAGTTAGAGGAAAGGGCTTGTTGATCGGCATGGTGTTTGATCATAAAGCAGAGCCATATTGTGAAGCGCTAAAGGAAGAGGGTGTGTTAGCACATGAAACCCATGAGACTGTTATCAGATTTGCGCCACCACTTGTTATATCTAAGGAAGAGATAGATTGGGCAATCAGTAAAATTAAAAAAGTACTGGAAAATAAATAAGCAAAAATATTCCATAAAATACGAACAATTTGTTGACAACTCTGTTGGTATCCATTGATTTGTGTGGATAACTCTGTGGAAATGCATAAAACTATGTTGATAAAGCACTGTTTCCTGTTGAAATAGTGCTTTTTGCATTTTGAACTTATTAAAACATTATCTAATATGATATAATTAGAAAAAACTATTCGAGGTGAATTATGTCTAGGCGATATCCCAAACTGGTGGTTGATATGAACAAGATGAGGAGCAATGCCAAAATTATCCATGATTTATGTGAAGATAATGCAATCGATCTTGCCTGTGTCATTAAAGGATTCAATGGTATACCGGAGGTTGCTGAAGAAATGGTAAAATCAGGATGCAAGCAGCTGGGAAGCTCTAGAATGGAGCAATTGAAAGAGATCAAACTCAGAGGGCTGGGAATCGATACGCTTTTATTGAGAATTCCTATGTTATCAGAGGCTGAGCTGGTGGTCAAATACGCTGATATCAGCTTGAATTCTCAGAAAGAGGTCTTGGATAAGCTCAATGATCTGGCTTTGGAATATGGCATTAGACATAGGGTTATTCTCATGAGAGATCTGGGAGATCTAAGAGAAGGACTCTTTAATAGGGAATCATTGACTGAACTGGCTGCTTATGTGGAAAATGAATTATCCGGTCTTATATTGGAAGGCATCGGAACAAACCTGAGTTGCTACGGATCTATTATGCCATCAGAGGATAATCTGAATGAACTGGTTGCCAATGCGGAAGATATCGAAGAAATCATTGGAAGAGAATTGAAATATATCTCTGGCGGGGCGACAACAACCTTGCCATTATTATATGAAGGAAAGCTTCCAGAACGGATAAATCATCTAAGAGTGGGAGAAGGCATTATCTGTGCTCTTGATCTGCCGCTTTATTGGGATACTGAAATCGAGGGTCTTGAAACAGGTGTGTTCAGGATTGAGGCTGAGGTGATAGAAATCGACAGGAAGCCAACATATCCTATCGGTAACAGGTGTGTGAATGCTTTTGGCGATACACCGGAGTATGATGATCGTGGTATAAGGGCAAGAGCCTTGCTGGCCATTGGCAATAAAGATGTTGGGAACTATACTGCACTGCTTCCGACTGAGGACGGAATCGAACTGGTAGGCGCTAGCTCCGATCATCTGATTATCGATATTGAGAATGCGAAAAGAGAGATTAAGTTAGGTGATATTGTAGAATTTGATCTTTTCTATCAGGGCGTCCTGTTCGCTTCAGACAGATGTTTCATGAATATAGAACTGAAGTATTAGTCATGCGATATAGAAATATTGTTGAAGCTGTTTTCACCAGTCGTCCAAATCGTTTTATCGCTGAGGTTGTGGTAGATGGCAAGCAGGAATCCGTACATGTTAAAAATACAGGCAGATGTAGGGAAATTCTAGTCAAAGGAACAAAGGTTTATCTGGAAAAATCAGGCAATCTAAAAAGGAAAACCAACTATTCACTTATCAGTGCGTACAAGGGACAGATATTGATCAACATAGATTCACAAGCTCCCAATCAAGTTGTTTTTGAGGCAATGAAGGAGAATAGGATTAGAGGTTTTGAGGATTTGAGCTTGCTTATCAAAGAGAGAACCTTCGGAAATTCAAGGTTTGATATCTATTATGAGAGAAGTAATGGCTTAAAAGGATATATTGAGGTTAAGGGTGTAACATTGGAGATTGATGGATTGGCGATGTTTCCGGATGCTCCAACTGAAAGAGGAACGAAACACGTAGAGGAAATGATCAACGCAGTAATGGAAGGCTATGAGGGAACTATTTTCTTTCTTATTCAAATGCCTGAAGTGAAGAATTTCAAACCAAATACTGTTATGGACCCTAAGTTCAGCCAATCAATTAGAAAGGCCTATGAGTCCGGTGTGAAAATTCTGGTTTATAATGCTTATGTCACAAAAGATGAAATCATATTGGGCAAGGAGGGATTCTATCATCATGATGGTTGAAATAAATGAGGTGCTACTGAAAGGGTCAAATCTTTCAAATCCTATAGTGATTAGACTTGACCAACCAACAACAGTAGACGATTTGATGACAAGAATTGGACTAAAGCATAAGGATTATGGCGTGTATTTTGTCAACGACAAGATGGTGGAAAGAACCCATCTGGTGGAAAATGATGACCGAATGATTGTGCTCCCCTTGTTCGGGGGCGGTTAAAGGGGAAAATGTGATGGAATTTAAAATCAAATACAATACTAAAGAGGTAAGTTTTAGTGTATTGGAAGAAAACTATGCAGCAACACTTATGCCAAATGCAGTAAGCATAGAATCAATTGATGAGGAAGAAGTTCGAAGAGCAATGAACAATCCCATTGGAAGCAAAAGACTGAAAGATATTGTATGCCCTGGAGACACTATTGCCATTGTTACCAGTGATATCAGCAGACCTATGCCAAGCTATAAAGTTCTGCCGGTAGTGATTGAAGAGTTAAAATCTGCAGGTGTAGAAGAGAAGACCATTACTATCATTCTTGCTCTTGGGATTCATAGAAAGCATACCGAGGAAGAAAAGAGACGACTTGTAGGAGAGGAAATATATCGTTCAAACATCAGAATCATAGACAGTGACAAAGAGAAATGCATACGGATTGGATACTGTAAACACGGAACTCCCGTAGACATTTTCGAGCCTGTTTTGAACGCCGATAAAAGAATAGCCATAGGCAATATAGAGTTCCATTATTTTGCAGGGTACTCAGGAGGCAATAAAGCGCTGATGCCGGGTGTCTCCAGTTATGATGCCATTCAATCCAATCATATGCACATGCTTGATGCCAATGCGATTGTAGGGAACCTGGATACAAATCCAATACGTCAGGACATAGAAGAAATAACTGATTTCATACCGATTCACTTTATAGTCAATGTCGTCTTGAACGATAGAAAACAAATCATTAAGGCGGTCGCAGGTGATCACGTAAAAGCGCATAGAGAAGGATGCAGATTCTTGGACAAGCTGAATAAAGTCAGCATTAAGGAAAAGGCGGATATTGTCATTGTAAGCCCAGGAGGCTACCCCAAAGACCTTAATCTATATCAGGCTCAAAAAGGACTCGATAATTCAAAACATGCCATCAAGGATGGCGGAATAATCATCTGGTGCGCCTCTGCAGCAGAGGGATTTGGAGAGGAGCATTTTGAAAAATGGATGCTTGAGAAATCACCCAATGAGATGATAGGAGAATTAAAAAGCAAGTTCACACTAGGTGCCCATAAAGCCGCTTATATTGCGATGACACTTCAAAAAGCTCGGATATACCTGGTGTCGGAATTGGATCCGGATTTAGTTAGTAAAATAAATATGGTGCCTTTCAAATCAGTACAGGAAGCATTGGACGATGCCATAAGTAAACTGGGTAGAAATTCCAAAGTCATCATAATGCCTGAAGGTGGGGCAACATTGCCAATATTGGAGTAGGTCGCAGAACGATTGAATCGAACAAGTAATTGAATTCTGACCCAAAATTGAAATATGGTTCTAAAAAGGAGGAATTTGAATGATTTACGGATATTCTGGAAAAATACTAGAGGTGGATCTGACCAAACATACAACGAGCACTATACCCGTATCTGAAGAAATTATGAGAAAGTACATGGGCGGGAAAGGCCTTATTGGCTATTTTATGAGACAGGATGACCTGAAGTCTGTGGATCCCTTATCCGATCAGAATGTGTTTTATTACATGACAGGCGTCATGTCCGGTATACCCAATGCAGGCACTTCTAGAATTATTATTGGTGCTAAGTCTCCTATCACAAAAGGATTCGGCATGTCCGAATCCGGTGGTTTTGTCGCAGCTGATCTCAAGAAAACGGGATGGGATGGAATCATTGTCAGAGGAATATCGGAGAAGCCGGTCTATTTATGGATCAAAGATGGGGAAATAGCCATAAAAGATGCGACTCACCTTTGGGGGAAGGAAAATGGTGAGGTACACGATACAATCCAGAGAGAATTAGGCGAGAAAAATATTAGAATATCACAGATCGGTCCTGCTGGGGAAAATCTGGTGCAGTATGCCTGCATCATGAATGATCTGAAACACGCTTGCGGTAGAAATGGACTGGGAGCTGTTATGGGAAGCAAGAACCTCAAAGCGATAGCCATCAAAGGGACTGAAGGGATAAACTTCAAAGACAGGAAAAGGATTTTAGAAATCAGTAAGTGGTATTCGGAATATTTTAAAGAAAACCCCTTGTCAAATGGCTTGCACATGTATGGCACAGCTTCAGTGGTTGAAGGTGCGAATTTGTCAGGGATACTTCCAACGAGAAATTTTAGGGATGGATTTTTCGAGCAGGCTGAGAACCTGACTGGAAAAAGAATGGCTGATACTATACTAATCAGAAGAGACGGTTGCTTTGGATGCCCAGTAAGATGCAAAAGAACAGTTGAAGTCAAAGGAGAAAAACTGAACGTCAATCCTAAGTTTGGCGGTCCTGAGTATGAAACCATCGGAGCATTCGGATCTCTATGTGGCATAGGAAATCTGGAAATGATAGCCAAGGCTAATGAACGATGCAATAACCTTGGACTTGACACCATATCGGCAGGGGTTTCCATCGCATTTGCCATGGAATGCTTTGAGAGAAAAATAATTGATGATAAAACAACCTTTGGATTAGGCTTGGAATTCGGAAATGAAGATGTCTTACTGCAGTTGGTGGAAGATATCGCTTATAAGAGGGATTTGGGAGCCTTGTTGGCTAAAGGCGTTATGAAAATGTCTGAGATACTTGGAGAGGGAACAGAGGATTTTGCTATGCATGTCAAGGGGCAGGAATTACCTATGCATGATCCAAGAGGAAAGACCGGTGTCGGTCTGGCATACTCCTTATCTCCGACAGGCGCGGATCATATGCAGGCTGCCCACGATACGATGATGGCAGCTGAAGGGCCTGTATTAGAGGCGGGAAGAGTCTTAGGATTGACTAAACCTGTAGACGTTCACGGATATGGAACGGAAAAAGCTTATTTTTATTCAACACTAGAGAAATGGTGGAGCTTTCTAAATATGGTAGGGGTTTGTTTTTTCATACCTCAACCTAGAGGATCCTTTCCCATTGACAAGTTTTTGGACTTGCTCAATTTGGCAACAGGGTGGGATGTTGATGTGGAAGAGGCAATGGAAGTAGGAGAAAGAGGGATTAATCTGGCAAGAATAATCAATTATGAAATGGGAGTCAACGAGAGCACTGAGGATCTGCCTGAGCGACTTTACCAACCCCTTGAAAATGGCGCTAGCAAGGGAAAAGCATTAGATAAGGATGCATTTCACGACATGAAAAAATCCTATTATGAGTTGATGGGATGGGATGAGTCAGGTAAGCCAAAGGAAGAAATCTTGAAAAAAATGGGACTATAACAACAAACGCCTCCAGTCGTCTGACCGGAGGCGTTATCGGCAATGATGGCTAATGAGCACCCAGCTCTACAAGCACACAGGAAAGCACAACATTTATATTGTTTTCAGCAGCCTTTTGGATTATTTCAGGTCCTCTTGTTCCAGGTTGCAGGAAGATGTTCTCGATACCCTCTTCAATGACTTCGTCCAAAACAGACATTCCAATTTGGGGGTTGACGACAAAATCCACCACATCCACCTTTTCAGGAAGATCCTTTAAAGACTTATATGTCTTGACACCATCTATCTCATCATACTTTGGAGAAACGGCATACACGTTGTAGTTGTTATCCTGAAGTGTTTTGAAAATTTTATACCCAAAAGAATCCTGGTTTGGAGTGGCCCCTACTACAGCCCAATTTTTCAAGCTCAACATATCTTTAGCTTTCATAATATTATCCTTTCATAAGCTATTTGATCTAAAAGCGAGCAACAACTTCTAGTATTTACATTATATTACTATTATGTCTTTGAGTTCAAGAGATTTATTGATATAATGAGATGATTAATGGACGGGAGCATAAAAATGAAAGACATAGACTTGGCAAAAGCAACATTAAATGATAAAAACCTCTCCCTGGTAATAGTGAAAGACGGGCAGATTATCTATGAGAGTGATGGAAGAGGAATCTATCCACTGTATATGGCTGTAAAGAAATGTGGAGATGACATGAAAGACGCTTCAGCAGCAGACAAGGTTATTGGAAGAGGTGCCGCCCGGTTGTATAAATTTTCAGGCATCAAATCAATCTTCGCTTATCTGATATCTGAAGGCACAAAGGAAGTACTTATTGAGAGCAATATTGCGTTTGGAACTGAAAAAACAGTACCATTTATCAAAAACAGGGAAGGAACTGGCATGTGTCCAGTTGAAACACTGTCATATGAATCAGAGACATTTGATGACCTGATGAAGCGAATAGAAGCGTTTCTCAAGCAAATAAAATTAGTATAATTGGAGGATGAAGATGAAAATCAAGGATTTTGGTGTCGAAATATGGATGAATCTCTATGAAAACGACTGTGATTACAATCTAGCAGAAACATGTGTAGAGTCTTTGACGGTAGAGCAGGTGCTGGATTTTTC
>DMAP01000420.1 GCA_003446975.1 Clostridiales bacterium
TAAGGACCTCCAACCAGGGAGCTAAAGACTTCCAATACATTAAAGTTCAGAATGGAGAATTCCTTTATACAACAGTTGGGGAAAAATTGCAGCAGCTAGCCCAACAATATATGGGCGAATGCGGATTCAGTTCCATTGGCGGGGTTGTTGGTTGTACGAACAATGAAGAAGGCATCCAATTAAGGAATAGAATTAAAAATCTGTTTCTTCTGATACCAGGCTATGGAGCTCAAGGAGGAGGCGCAAGGGATGTTGTGCCATATCTGATCAATGGCAACGGCGGAGTTGTAAATTCTTCAAGAGGCATCATCACAGCCTATAAGAACGATCCTTCAAATCCATCGGACTTTGCTGATGCTGCCAGAAAAGCTGTTATCAAGATGAGGGATGAGATATGGGGTGAATTGACATAATGAAAACCGAAATTACTAAAATCCTTGGAAATAATCTAATATGTGACAATATTTTCGAAATAGTTGTGGCAATAGATATAAGACCGCTACCTGGTCAGTTCTATATGATCAAAGGCCTGAATGGCGATTACTTGCTGCCAAGGCCAATCAGCGTGCATGATTATGAAGATGGCGTTCTTAAGTTGCTCTATAGAGTATCAGGTCATGGAACCAATCAAATCAGCAGGCTGAAAAAAGGTGATAACATTCAGATATTTGGTCCTCTGGGCAATGGGTTTGATGTGAAGCTTTTAAAAGGTAAAATCGCAGTTATAGGTGGTGGCATTGGGATAGCGCCTTTGCTGTATTTGGCTAAGAATATTGAATCACAAAACCTCAACATTTACTTGGGATATAAGGATGACACTTTCTGTGTTGAAAGCTTTGAGGTAAATTGCGACAAACTAACAATTGTGACTGAGAATGGGTGTGCCGGTAAAAAGGGCTATGTGACGGATTTTGTCAATGTAGGCGAATTTGATACAGTCATAACCTGTGGTCCTGATATGATGATGGAAAAGATTATTAGAGAATGCGTTGAGAAAAATATCCCAGTCTATGCATCGCTGGAAAAGAGAATGGCCTGTGGGATAGGCGCTTGCCTGGGCTGTGTTGTAAGCACCATAGACGGAAACAAGCGAGTCTGTAAGGATGGTCCAGTCTTCAGCGGCAGAGATCTGATGATAAGGAGTGAAAATGGCTGATTTAAGAGTAGATTTTTTGGGAAAAACCTTTAAGAATCCTGTTGTTGCTGCAAGTGGAACATTTGGGTTTGGAGAGGAATACAATGAAATTTACGATGTAGGACTAATAGGTGGGATCTGCTCAAAAGGTCTTACACTACAAAGCAAACAAGGAAATGACGGAATCAGGCTCTGGGAAACACCAATGGGATTGATGAACAGTATTGGACTTCAGAATCCGGGAGTAGACAGTTTTATTTCCCGGGAAATACATATCATGAAACAATTTAATACCATTATCATTGCCAACTTGGGCGGAAACACCTTGGAAGATTATTTGAGTGGCGTTATGCTTTTGAATGACTCAGACGTTGATATCATTGAGTTGAATATATCATGCCCAAATGTCAAAGCAGGCGGTATGGCTTTTGGCATAAAAGCTGATATTGCTTATAGTACTGTAAAATCCGTAAGAGAAATTTGCAGGAAGCCGTTGATGGTCAAACTCTCTCCAAATGCTGAGAACATATCTGAAATGGCGGTTGCATGCGAAGAAGCAGGCGCAGAGTCATTGTCACTTATCAACACCATCAATGCCATGGCCATAGACATATACGGCAGAAAACCGGTCTTCAACAATTTATATGCTGGACTATCGGGCCCTGCAATAAAGCCTATAGCCTTAAGGATGGTACACCAAGCGGCAAAAGCAGTCAAAATACCAATATGTGGAATGGGAGGCATTTCTTCAGGCTGGGATGCAATAGAGTTCATTATGGCTGGTGCATCAATCATCCAAGTTGGAACGGCAAACTTTGTCAAGGCAGATATTTGCCTTGACATTATAAGAGAGATTGATGAATTTATGGATTCACAGGGTGTTAAAGATATAAAAGAAATTACAGGGATTGTATAACAAAAAACAAAAGGGACGGTTCTTTTTGTTTTTTGCAGGGAGGAGAAAAATGGAATTGTTGGAATTATTTAAAAAAAGCGAGGCTGTCCTCGAGGGGCATTTTTTACTGTCATCAGGAAAACACAGTCAGAAGTATGTGCAGTGCGAAAAGTTGATGCAGTATCCGGATAGGGCTCAAAAGGTAGTGTCTGCAGTGGCAGAAAAAGTAAAAGAACTTGGAATAGACGTGATAGTCGGACCAGCGATGGGTGGCATACGAGCCGCATACGAACTTGGCAGACAGTTAAACATCAGGACGATTTTTACTGAGAGAGTGGACAATGTCATGACCTTGAGGAGGGGATTTGAGATCAAAGACGGTGAAAAGGTTTTGATTATGGAGGATGTTGTCACAACAGGAAAATCTTCCCTGGAAACAGCAGCCGTTATCGAATCCTTTGGCGGCAATGTGATTGGAATTGGGTGTTTAGTGGATAGAAAAATAAGCACCATAGATCTTCCAATATACTCTGCAATCGAATTATATTTTGAGGCTTATGAACAGGAAAACTGCCCGGAATGCAAGAATGGCACAGAGGCAATTAAACCGGGCAGCAGAAAGATGTAATTTAGATTAGCAGATTCAGATTTAGCAGAACCATACAAAAGGCAATACTGACAATATTGTATAAAATGTCTGAATATTTGAGGAACTTGATGCCATTAACGTTAGTAACCACAATAGAATATGACATATGAATCAAGGTCGCCATCACTATCAACCAAGAAGCCAGCTTGATAAAAAAGTTATAATTTAATATGGCATAGTTTACAATTCCCATGTAGAGGGCAATTCCAAGCCCAATCATTGAGAACAGCTTAATGAATGTCGTTATAACCGTTAGACTGGAAGATATTCTTTTTCTTAAAAAATACGCGAAGGTAATAATAGCATAGAAAATGGTTAGTAAAAAGAATAATACTGTGACAACTAGCGTCACTCCCCTGTTCTCCAGACCATTAATTCTAATGTAGGTCTGAGAGAAATCAGTCGCTAGAAAAGTCTTACCGTCCTTATTGAAAAACTTGAGAGTTCCAATGGGTGTATCATAGGTGTTGTTACTGAGATGTGTAATGCTTTCACCATTCATTTGATACCCTCGAGATAGTAATCCGGTTATTTCAATCATTTTTCCTGGAACGATAAATCTTAGCAGCTTTTCTGCGGTCCTAAAGCTGGACCATGCATTCACATAGCATCCCTCAATATTAATGTTGGCTCCAGGTGAGGAAATCAGGATTTTTTTCGCTCCCATCAAAAGATTGACGACCTTGTTGATGATGTCAGTTATTTCCTGGTCAGGAACATAAGTATTGAAGGAAAGGAATATGCCTGTATCAAATTCAGGTATCAGAACAACTCTCGAGTAGAAATGAAGCGTTTGGCCCTTCTTATCAAAGTATGTGTACTCATTTCTCGTTTTGATGTTCCAAATATAGCCTATTCCCGATAACTCATCAGAAGATGAAAACTGCCTTGACAAAAGCTGTTCTTTTCCGTTCAGGCTTAGAATGTTCGCATCATCACTCATCAACCATCTGATATATGTTCCCATATCATGGGCAGTTGATACAGCGGATCCTTCTGGATAGAGATTCATATATGGCTCCAAGGTTTCTTTTCCATTAGGCAAATAAGCATGGGAGACATAGACCTTATCATGTGTATGAGCGAATGTGGTATGATCCATGCCAAGGGGTTTAAAAATTCTGTCGTTGCTATAATCGGCAAAATCAATACCTGTAGCGCATTCAACCGCGTAAGCGGCAAGCGCTGTCCCATAATTTGAGTAAGAGGCTACTTTGCCAGGCTTGAAAATTTGTTCAGGTATATATTTTCGTACAGTAATAGACAGCGGCTCAGTGTCGCTTATATTCTTTACCGCCATCCCTGTTATGATTTCTTCGAATCCTCCTGTATGTGTCAGCAGGTGATGCATGGTCACAGGATATCTCAGTTTTGGAAAATCAACACCAAGGTACTCGGAAATGTCAGTATGAAAATCGAGTAAGCCATCTTCTGCAGCCATAAGCGCAGCTACTGCAACAAAGGTTTTTGATATCGATCCGATTCGAAAGCCTGTTAAGTCCGGATCAGACTCGATGCCAAGATCTTCAACAGCATACCCATACCCGGTTTTAAGCAATTCCTTACCCTCAACTACCAGTGTCGCTACAGCTCCTTTAGCCTTTCCACTCTGGATGGTCTTTTGAATTTCCTCATTGAATGCTTCTCTTATCAGATTGTGATCAATAGAGGGTTTAACAGACTTCTTTGCATATGCTGGAACAAAGCATAAAGACAATAAAGTTGTCACAATCAGCAAGACAGCTATAAATTTTTTCATTTTAACTCCTTTCGATTAATCAGTTAGTTTGTTTTACAAAATAGATTCTAATATAACAGTCTGAAAGTAATCTAACAGTTATCTTAAACAATCCTTAAAAATACACAAAAAAGCTATTTGGTAAAAACGCCAAATAGCTTTTTTTATAGGTTTTTCAAGTTTTTACTTGCTGATAGGCAATGTAATGATGAATCGGCAACCCTTGCCAATATCTGAAACCAATGAAATGGTTCCATTATGCATAATTATAATTTTTTGCACAATAGAAAGGCCCAATCCACTGCCACCGGACTCTGAATTTCTTGAACTGTCGGTTCTTACAAAAGGATTGAAGATTTCTTCACTCAAATTTGAAGGAATACCGATGCCATCATCCATAAAGGTGATTTGAGCATCATTATCTATATTCTGAAGCTTTAAAGAAAGTTTTGTTCCACTTTTGTTGTAACGCAAGGTATTTTCCATCAGGTTGCTGATGACTCTATCCATAGCTTCGTGGTCCATATCGACGTTGATTTCATATTCAGGAATATCAAATTCATATGAAAAATCAGCAGACTCCAGCATATTGATATAGCCAGCCATTTTTGATCTTAAAAATTCCGACATATCCATTTTGACAGTATTAAGTTTATATTCAGGGCTATCCAGTTTTGACAGTTCAAAAAGGTTATTGATTAGTGTATCAGCTCTATAACAGTTTTGATATATTGACCTGATGTGTTTCTCATCAATTTTATCGGGATTGTTCAGACAGTATTCAGCGTACCCCATTATGATTGCTAGCGGGTTTTTTAAATCATGAGCAATATCGAGAGTCAATTGCTGTCGGCTGCTCTCGGATTTTTTTCTCAGATTGATCTCTTGCTGTATTTGTGAAGCCATATCGTTGAAAGCCCTTTCCAGATCACCTATTTCATTATCTAGACCTAAGTTGGATCGAGCTGAGTAATCTCCTTTTCTCAATTGATCTGCACTCATCTGCAGGGATGCTAGAGGATTTGTGAAACTTGAAGCAGACATTCTCGAATATAACAAAGTTCCGATAGCTAACAGCAAAATATAAACTGAGATGATGGCCGCTATAACAGCTACAACTGCAGTGGAATCTGACGAATTGTAGAGACGATTATGTGTGATATTGAAATCAATCCGAATCGATGTGGGGAATGTAACGACAAGCCAAAACGTCTCATTCTCATTGTAAGCCACAGAAAAGCTGTATTGACGTCGTATGTCTTGTGAACGGATTAGAAAATCCGTCCACTCACTGATAGTCAGCTGAGTTCTCGGAAAGGTATTGATTCCCTTTGAGAAAATGATTCTGTAATCGCTATTAATGACTTGTATGCCGCCATTATTAGATAAAACCTCACTGTAATCTATGTCAGAAATATTGTTTTTCATCAATGAGTTAGCTGTATACTTATTCTTGACCAAAGAGTCTTCAAGATAGACTGACATTAGATTAAATAAAAAATAAGCACTTATAGCAATAAGTGTGGTGATCAGGAAAATAGACACATAATTGAATAATAACCGGTTCTTAAGCTTCAATTTACTTGGTGGCTCCCTTGCTAAATTTATAACCTATGCCCTTTATTGTTTTAAGATAAAATGGCTGTTTGCTGTTTGCTTCGATCTTTTTTCTTATATGGCTGATGTGGACCATTATCGTGTTGTCGTCATAGTAATAATCTTCATTCCAGACAGCCGAATAAAGTTGTTTTTTCGTAAAGACCCTTTCTGGATTCTCCATGAAATGCTTTAGTAGTAAAAACTCTTTCGCATTAAGATCAATCGTTACATCATTTTTATATGCGCTACATGCATCGATATCTAAAGTCAGTTCGCCTATTGTCAACAGCTTCGAGGCACTTTTCCCCAAATTGGGATGTCTTCTGTTTAATCGAACACCTACTCTTGCTATCAACTCAACCATGCTGAAAGGCTTAACTAGATAGTCATCGGCACCTAGTCCAAAACCTAAAAGTTTGTCCATATCCGTATCCCTCGCTGTCAACATGATGATAGGCACATCGCTTTTTTCTCTAATCTTTCTAAGCAAGTTAAAACCATCAAGTTCTGGCATCATAACATCAAAGATACCTAGATCCACTTGTTTGCTATTAAATAAATCAAGAGCATCTTTTCCGTTCTTTGCACAGATGACTTCATAGTTTTCCTTTTCAAGATTTAGTGTCAACAAATCTCGTAATTCTCTCTCATCTTCAGCAATCAATATATTCATCCTATCTCTCCTCAATCAAACTTATCAAAATATATGTCCTTATCAGCAAAGCCCTTTTCTTTAAGGATAGGAATGACAGAGTCTATCATTGGTGGGTTTCCACAGAGATAGGCTTCTTTATTGTCACCGTTGTCCACATAGCTTTCAATGAGATCCGTTACCCTTCCAACTTCGCCTTTCCATTCACATTGTGCTGTAGGACGTGACAGACAGTTTATGTAGGTAAAATCGTACATGGTTTCTTCGAGTTTTTTTAATTCTTCTGTCATAAACATATCGCTTCTGGTTCGAGCACCAAAATACAGGGTTGCCTTTCTTTCTATGCGATTTTCATTCATGTATCTGAGAATACTCATAATCGGAGCCATACCGGTACCGATAGCCACAAGAACCATTTCCTTGTCACCCTCTCTGTAATAGAAATCACCGAAAGGACCGACTACATTCAACTTATCATTGACCTTGAGGTGTTTATGTATGTAGGTGGTGCAAATGCCATCCGGGACATAGCCAATAAAGAGTTCAATAGCCTGTTTAGAGCTGGGAGGAGTAGTAATGGAATAGGCTCTGTAAACCTCTTCATTGCCGTCATACACTGGTGTTAAAATCTGGATGTACTGACCTGGCTTATAGTTGATTTCAAGCGTCTCAGGTAACTCCAGGCGTACCCTTTTTATTTTATCTGTCAAATCTTCAAGAATCGTAACAGTATACTCATATTGTTTGACATTGAACAATTCTTCGGGAATCTCAATCTTGATATCTTCTTTAACTCGTAACTGGCAGGATAATCTGATGCCCTCCAGTCTTTCAGTCTCTGTTACATATCCCTTTTCAGTAGCAAGAAACTGGCCGCCACCTTCAATAACCTTTACTTTGCAGTATCCGCAGCTTCCCTTGCCACCACAGGCAGAGGGTATAAATATATCTTGTTCATTCAGGGTTGACAATAAATTGTCGCCACCCTCAACGATATACTCTTTCTCTTTGTTGATAATCAGTTTCTTATCACCATAATTGGCGATAGTCCGGTTGGCAATGGAAAGAAGAAGTGCCAGAAAACCTGTAATGCCTGATATTGCAACAACTGTTGTAAATATGTTTTCCATAAGCGCCTCCTATTGTATTTGAACGATTCCTGAAAAACCGATAAAAGCCAGTGCCATCAGTCCGGTGATGATTAAAGTGATGCCGGGACCCTCCAATCCTTTGGGAAAGGGATTGTTTTTTATTTTTTGCCTGATGCCTGCCATGGCCACAATTGCGAGCATCCAACCTAGACCGGACCCAACACCGAAGGCTACTGATTGGATAAGGCTATATTCTCTAATAACCATAAATAGGGAGACACCTAGTATGGCGCAGTTGACTGTTATCAACGGCAAGAATATTCCTAAAGCATAGTAGAGCGTCTGAAAATATCGGTCTATGATCATTTCCACCAACTGGACAAATGCAGCGATAACAATGATGAAGACGATAAATCGCATATACTCCAAATTTAAGGGTAACAACACATAACGATATACAATAAAGTTAATCAGCGTTGTGAAGGTCAGTACAAAGGTGACAGCTTGCCCAAGGCTGAATGATGTTTTGATATCACTGCTGACAGCGATGAATGAACACATTCCCAAAAAATTAGCCAATATCATGTTATTGGTGAATATAGCAGCAAAGAAAATGACAATAGGATTAATTTCCATCAGACTTTGGCACCCCCATTCTCAGGCTTCTCTTTAAAGATATTCTTTGAGATCCATATGACGATAGCCAGCATGAAGAATGCACCTGGTGGCATAATCATCAATGTCCAGGAAACCCAGGACTCGCCCAATATATTGATGTTGAAAATTGATCCAAACCCCAAAAGCTCTCTAAAGAAAGCGATGATTAGAAGTATAATCGCATATCCCGCACCGGATGCCATTCCATCCAAGAAAGCATAACCTGGAGGGTTCTTCTGAGCAAAGCTCTCGCACCGGCCCATTATGATGCAGTTTGTTATGATAAGACCCACATAAGGTCCCAGAGCCTCGCTCATTGCAGGGAAGAATGCCTTCAAGAATATATCCACCATAATTACATAGGCTGATATAATCAGAGTCTGGACCATCATGCGGATATGTTTCGGTGTATGCTGTCTTAGAAATGAAACAGTCAACTCAGAAAAGGCGGTGACAAATATTAGCCCAAGTCCCATAACCAATGAATTAATCATGAGATTGGTCACAGCCAGGGCAGAGCATATACCGAGAATCTGTCTGAAAATAGCATTATCCTGCCAAATGCCCATGGTGATGATTGATTTTGACTTTTTATTCATTTAGCACACCCCCTTTAATTTCGGTAAGAATAACTTCAATGTTCTGGTTGAAAATGTTCAGAACTGCCTTAGATGTAGAAGTAGCGCCTGATATGGTATCAACATTTCCACCTGATGATGGCCTGAAAATCAAATAGGGTTCTGTGTCGTTTACATCAAGTGATATATCCCTGAACTGCTCCTGAAACCACTCCTCATCTATCCTGCCACCGAGACCCGGGGTTTCGGAATGATTGAGAAAAGCAACCCCTGTCAGTTTATTGAAATCCTGAGTGAATGCCAATATGGCTTCTATACCACCCCATAGCCCGGCACCTTCAATCTTGAATGCATAACCGGTTACTTCATTATTAGATTTTCTGACATAGTAAATTTGATTGCCAATTTGTCTCTCTTCTATAAACTGATTGTATTGTCTGATGATATCTTCTCCGGTTTCACCATAGTCAATGTTGAAAGCGTAAAGAACCTTGGACTGTTCCTTAAGTCTTGATTGTTGAAGGATTCTCTCCGCAGATACTTCATTGATGAGGGCCAATACTGAAGTGAAAACAATGGTGATTCCTATCATGAAAACAACAGGATAGAGGACTTTTTTATTTTTAGCCATTCTGAACACCTCTTTTCTTAAGATACTTGACACCCTCATCCATAATTGGAACAAAGGTGTTGGCTATGAGTATGGCAAACATAATTCCACCGGGAAATAAGGCAAAGGAACGGATGATTACAGTGATAGCGCCAATCAATAAACCATATATGATTCGAGCTTCAAATGTTCTGGGGGATGTTATAGGATCTGTAGCCATAAAAACAGCGCCAAAAATCAAACCTCCTGTCAGAAAACCCCATAATGGATTGAAGACTTGGGGAAACCCCATGTAATAGAGGCTCAAGCTCATCAGGAAATAGCCAGAAAAAACAGAAAAAATGGTCTCTTTATGAGCCACTTTCTTGATGATTAGATAAAGTCCTGACAGCAGAATAAGCAGAGCGGATACCTCTCCCATAGAACCCGAGATATTGCCAATAAAAAGGTCTAAGTAGGATGCCATAATTCCAGTATCCCTGTAAATAAGCATAGGTGTGGATTGTGCAAGAACATCAATGGGTTCAGTTAGATATTTTGTAAAACCACCCATAAAAACAGCTGACGGTGCAGACCACTGAGCTGTAAGATATTTGGCAAATGACACATAGACGAAAGCCCTCGCGGCAGCTGCCGGATTAAACACATTTCTGCCGAAACCTCCAAATGCCTCCCTGGCGAATGTGATGCCGAATATGATGCCCAAAGATGCTACCCAAAATGGCGTTCTCGGAGGTAGTGTAAGCGTAAATAGGAGTGCAGAGACCAAAACGGCCTTCGTGAAAGGCTTATTGGATTTTCTGTTGAAAATCCACTCGGTTAACATGGCGGAAACGCATGTCACTATAGCCAAAAACAGTACTCTCCAGCCAAATGTTCCAATGGCAAAAATGAATATTGGAATCAACGAATATATAACTTTTTGCATAGCGCTCTGATTCATGAATTTGATATTCAGCAATTGTTTCAATTTACCCTCCTTGCTTATAAATCACGTTATATTAATTCTAACAGATGCATCAATACTCTACAAATAAAATATATTTTTAACAGTTCTTTAAATCTCCATAAAATCTACACATTCCAATGATATTATTTTTTTGATTATACAAAGGGAGGACTATATGGAGAGAAGAATGATCACAAAAAAAATGATGGTTGAGGGAATGACCTGTATCAGTTGCGAAAACAAAATTCGTGAAAAGTTGAGAAATACTAAAGGTATAATGCTTGCTAAAGTTAGTTACTCAACTGGAGAGATTGATGTAGCCTTTGATCAGAATTCTATTTCCTTGAATCAAATAAAAGACATAATTCAAGAACTTGATTACGAAGTTGTCCAAGCAAAGCAGATAAGTAAAAAGACTAATAGATTATCTCGGACCATTGTGTTATTGATGATTATTTTTTCGGTATATATCATATTGAATCATTTTAATCTACTCAGTGTCTTCAACAATTTTCCAGAAGCTAAAGCAGGAATGGGATACGGAGTTTTGTTTATAATTGGACTTCTGACGTCAGTTCATTGCATTGGTATGTGTGGTGGTATAAATCTGTCTCAGTGTGCACTACAACCTTCAATCAGCGATAAGGATAAAGGTAGACTATCAATAATACGATCAAGCTTTTTATATAACTCAGGCAGAGTGGCATCATACACAATTATTGGTGGAATAGTAGGGGCTTTGGGCTCTGTAGTAAGTTTTTCCGGAACTGCCAGAGGCGCGGTTCAGATTTTAGCAGGCGTCTTTATGGTTATCATGGGACTTAATATTTTGAATCTCTTTCCATCCCTTCGCAGATTAAACATGAGGATGCCAAAAATATTCTCATCAAAAATAATGGAACAGAAAAAAAGCAATAGACCTCTATATGTTGGACTATTAAATGGACTTATGCCTTGTGGACCGTTACAGGCAATGCAGCTATATGCTCTTTCAACAGGAGATCCTCTCAAGGGAGCCTTGTCAATGATGGCTTTCAGTTTAGGAACTGTGCCCCTTATGTTCGGTCTTGGTGCTATCGGCTCTTTACTGACAAAAAAATTCAAGTCAGGCGTTATGACCACCAGCGCGATTCTGGTAGTTGTCCTTGGAATTTTTATGTTCAACAGCGGGATGGGATTGTCAGGACTAGCAATAACTTCATACGCAGATGGCAATTCACAGGTCAGTAAAACAACAAGCATAACGGATAATCTTCAAACAATCACAACTAAGCTTTCGTCAAGCTCCTATGAACCCATCACGGTCCAAAAAGGCATACCCGTCAAATGGATTATCAAGGCAGACGAGGCAAATATTAATGGATGCAACAATAGAATCGTTATACCTAAATTAAACCAGGAAATAAGGCTTGTTCCAGGGGATAATATAATAGAGTTCACACCGACAGAAAGTGGTGTAATACCATTTAGTTGCTGGATGGGGATGATTAGAAGCACAATCACTGTTGTTGATGACCTTGATAGTATCGAGCCGGCTGCTTCATATAGCCCGGATATCCCTGTGAATACTACTTTGAATGATTTCCAAGTTTCAACAGATAAGGTGGCCATCTCAATAATTGAGGATGGAAGACAGTACGTTGAGACAAGTATGGATGACGTCAAGTTAGAACCTGTCCTCATTATCATGCAAAGAGGGTTGGAGACCATTTGGACTATCAATAAAACAGAGGGTGATGGCAGTCTTATGTTTTTTCTGTATAATGCCAGGATAGATGTCAAGGAGGGAGAGAATCAAATCCGCTTTACACCTTCTATTGACTTTGAATTCAGTGTGATTGATACCAACTCCTATGGCTTTGTAAAGGTTGTAGATGACATAAGCAGCATAGATATTGATGCAATAAGACTCGAAATCCAAAATCATGTTCTGGATATTCCAATTGAGGGATCAGAAGAACAATCATGCCATTAATACTACTACACTTTGAATTATTTGGAAGAAAGGTTATAATGTAGTAGAAAAAACTATTGAATTGGGGGTTAAGTTGGATAGACAACTTACTAAGATATTAATTGTAGATGATGAGTTGAAAATTCTGGAGGTAGTCAAATCATTTCTTGAAGACTATGGTTTTGTTGTGTTCACAGCTAGTAACCACAAAGAAGCTTTTGAAATACTTGTTAGAGAGGATATATCTTTAATTCTTCTGGATCTTATGCTGCCTGAAATGTCAGGTGAAGAGATATGTGTAAGAATACGAAGGGAATCACGAGTCCCTATTATTATGATAACTGCAAAAGCAGATGAAAATGATGTGCTAGAGGGTCTTGGAATAGGAGCGGATGATTATATTACCAAGCCATTCAGCTTAAAGACACTTAAGGCTAGAATCGAAGCAGTTTTGCGACGTTCACTCAGCAATTCAGAACCCCTAACCAGAAAATGTTCCTACAACGACAGAGATCTAGAAATCGATCTAGATAGACGCAGAACCACTAAGAAGACGGTTGAAGTCAAACTAACGCCAAATGAGTTCAATGTATTGGCAACTCTTATTAGATACCCAAAAAAGGTATTCACAAGAGAGGAGCTGATATCCATAGCTCTGGGAAGTGATTTCGAGGGTTATGATCGTACTGTAGACACCCACATAAAAAATATTCGTCAAAAAATTGAAGACAATCCCAAAGAACCACAATATATCCTTACAATACACGGAGTGGGTTACAGATTTGGGGGAGGCGAAGCAAATGAAGCAAAAATTAAGGACTAAGCTGACGCTATCTTTCGCTCTTGTTGTTTTACTGACCATAGCATTGATCAGCTTATTGTCTAACCATTTAGTGAGTCAGCAATTCGAAGATTATATGTTAAGACAACAGGAACAAAAGGTAAATGGATTAGCGACTATATTAAGTCATCAATATGATAGCGTATTGGAGAATTGGAATGCTGATTCTGTCTATACCATAGGAATGTATGCCTTGAATGAGGGTTATATCATTAAGGTCTACGACTCCAAAAACAGGATTATTTGGGATGCACAGGCACATGATATGAGCTTTTGCGCAGAAATGATGGAGGATATTGCCAATCGGATGCAGCAATATAATCCTCAGGTAAATGGAGAATTCACATCAACGATTCTCCATTTGATACATGAAGATGAAATCATAGGCTATGTCAACATCCTCTACTATGGTCCGTTTTTTTTGAGTGAAAATGATTTTAGTTTTTTGAATGCCTTGAATAATGCTTTGATAGGAACAGGAATTTTTTCGTTGATTGCTTCGGTAACGATTGGTATTTTTATAGCTAAGCGATTAAGTATTCCTCTGCACAAAACTGTTGAGGCGACCAAAAATATTGCTGACGGGAATTATAAGATACTAATACATGAGAAGACAAAAATTGAAGAAATAGAATTGTTAATCACCTCTGTCAATCAATTGGCGACATCGTTGGAAAGGCAGCAGATTTTACGCAAACAGCTTACTTATGATGTTTCACATGAGTTAAGAACACCTATCACCATAGTACAGACCCATCTGGAGGCTATGATAGAAGGTTTATGGGAACCTTCACAAGAGCGCTTGCAGGATTGTCATGATGAAATAACACGAATTGGAAAATTGGTCAGTGATCTGGAAAATTTAGCCAAAACTGACCATGAGAATTTGAAACTCAATAAATCAGAAATCAATCTTATGGAAATGACTCGAAGTATTGTAAAAGGATTTGAAGTGGAGTTGGCAAACAAAGATTTGAATGTTACACTGGAAGGACGCTGCTCATCTATACAAGCTGATAAGGATAAAATAAATCAGGTTGTTTTAAATCTAATGACAAACGCCATAAAATACTCTAAAACTGGTGGTAATATCAACATAATATTTGAGGAAAACGATGAAATTGTCTCGTTTAGAATACAAGATGACGGGATTGGTATACCTGAAGATGAGTTGCCATATATTTTCGAACGTTTCTATCGTGCGGATAAGTCCCGTAACCGAATGACCGGGGGATCTGGATTGGGTTTGGCGATAGTCAAATCGATTGTGGAGGCACATGGTGGCAAGGTTATGGTAGAGAGTAAGTTAAACAAAGGCAGCATGTTTGAAGTGATTCTACCCAAATAGCATAGATAAAGTCAAAAAGCCGTGTCGAGTTTATAACAGACACGGCTTAAATATTTATTATCCATATTGAATCATTTTTTAGACACACTCAATTCCTGTTTGATTATATTTTCTTGAAGAGAGGTGTCTATAGTGATGTCAAACTGATCAGCGTAGTTTATTCCCCACTTGTACATGGAATGTAAAACCGGCAGGAATGTCTTCCCATCCTCAGTCAGAGAGTATTCAACTTTTGGTGGAATGACCGCATAGACTTCTCTGTGGACCAAACCGTTTTCCTCCAGATCCCTAAGCTGTTGGGTCAACATTTTAGGCGTGATTCCTGGCATCATTCTCTTTAATTGACTGAATCTTAATCGATGTTTACGTAAATGCCATAGTATAACACATTTCCACTTACCACCTATTAAATCCATTGACAATTCCAAGGGACATCGATATATTTTTTCCGCTTCCTCAATCATAAGATACCTCCATAAAAATGATGGTATCATTGTAACACAAGGTATCATAATTGACCATACATATTTTAGAATAAAGATAAAAAGACTATAAAAAAAGGTAAAAAATCCGAAAATATTGATATTTCAATCACATACCAGTTTAAGCAAAAAAGATTAGATATATTATAATAATCGTTCAAATTATAATAAAAAATTCAGTATATAAAATCATACTATGATACTTGAAAGTGCATACTTGTTAAATATATTGTGTTGATATATACTTTAAACAGATAATATTTTAACAAATATAACATGGAGGTT
>DMAP01000386.1 GCA_003446975.1 Clostridiales bacterium
TGAGCCGATGAGCCGGGTATGTACTCATCTCAAAACGAACAGGACAACCGATTGTATGCAACGCATGCAAAGGTTGTATGCATCGAGCCTTCTGATTCCCAGGAATGCCTGGATTTCATGAAGGAAGCATTTGAAATCAGCGAGAAGTTTGACACAACAGTCTTATTTAGATTGACCACAAGAATCTGTCACTCCAAGACCGCAGTGGTGTTAGGAGAAAGAATTGTGCCTCCTACTGTAGATTTTAAGAAAAACGCCGAAAAATATATTATGGTCCCGGCACATTCTAAAAAAAGACACCCGGAAATAGAAAAGAACTTGTTGAAGCTTCAGGCGTATTCCAATGCATCCTCCCTTAACAGAATAGAGTACAACAATAAAAAAATCGGCATCATTTGCAACGGAATTTCTTACCAATACGCAAAAGAAGTTATGGGAGACAATGCCTCCTACCTGAAAATTGGTATGTCCAATCCCCTTCCGGATCAAATGATTAAAGATTTCGCAGAAAATGTGGATATCCTTTATGTGATTGAGGAAAATGAACCATTTATGGAAACTCAAATCAAGTCTTGGGGAATCAACTGTGTCGGCAAGGACCTTTTCCCTATATGTGGTGAGTTTAGCCCAGAATTATTAAGAGAGAAACTGCTTGGTGTAGCACCTTCTGGCAGCTATGGCATTGAAAGCACTCCTCCATCCAGACCCCCCGTTTTATGTGCTGGATGTCCTCATAGGGGTCTGTTTCATGAACTTGGCAAGTACAAGAAGAAGGCTTTTTTCTCAGGTGACATTGGCTGCTATTCTCTTGGATACCTGCCACCATTTGAAGCTATGGACCTCACAATTGACATGGGTGCTTCTATTTCAGCTGCGCAAGGTTTCCAAAGGGCCAATGAAATGGCTGATGAGGATAATGCAAAGCTCAAACCTTTTGCTCTCATCGGCGATTCAACATTTTTCCATTCTGGAATAACCGGATTGGTTAACATGACCTACAATAACACTCCTATAACGACTATAATACTGGATAACAGCATCACTGCCATGACAGGACATCAGGATAATCCCGGTACAGGAATAAGTGCTTCTGGGAGCATAACTGATAAGGTCAGTATTGAAAAGCTTGTGCTAGCGTGTGGTGTTAAAACTGAGAACTTGATTGTAGTTGATCCTTATGACCTGGATTCAACCAAAGAAGCGATAAAAAAAGGATATCAGTCTACGGAGCCCTTTGTCATTATAACTAGAAGAGAATGCGCATTATTAAAGCCAATCCAGCTTGAACGGGCTAAAATGAAATGCCAGATTGATTCTGAGAAATGTAGGTTCTGTAAGGCTTGTATTAGGACAGGTTGCCCTGCTTTACAAATAGACCGGGACAACAAAAAGGTTTTCATTGATACAGTTCAGTGTAATGGCTGTACCGTCTGTCTACAAGTTTGTCCATACGATGCAATCAAAAGGGTGGGTGAAAACAAATGAAATCAAACAGGAATATACTATTGGCAGGTGTTGGCGGTCAGGGAACAATATTGACTTCTAAAATTATTTCAAATGGGTTCTTAAACGCCGGGTATGATGTGAAAATGGCAGAGATTCACGGTATGGCACAAAGAGGTGGCAGTGTCACCACTCAGATAAGGGTGGGTGAAAACATATATTCTCCTGTCATAGAAAAAGGAACTGCCGACATTGTTGTCTCTTTTGAAAAATCAGAAGCGCTGAGATGGGTGGATTATTTGAAGAAAGACGGTGTTCTTATCATCAATGACTATAGCATCGAACCCTTTACCGTCTCATTGGGCATTAGCAATTACCCATTTGACGTAGTTGAAAAATACCAGGATAAAATAACTAAAACTTATGTTTTCAACGCTTTCAAGGAAGCTGAAAAACTGGGTAACCCCAGAGCTATGAACATCGTATTATTGGGTGCCATTGTAAAATGCCTATCCCTTGAAGATATTGATTGGAAAAAGACAATAGAAGAATCTGTTCATGAAAAACACTTGAAGCTAAATCTTAAAGCTTTTGCAGCCGGATATGAAATCAGCGTGGTTTAACCCACGCTGTTGTTCTTTTTAAGATCCAAATCCATATAAAAACGGTATAAATCTGAGTTGATAACATTTTTTGAGTATTCTATGATTTTTTCTTCCTCTGAATAAGTGAATTTTTCCCATAGAAGAACTGGATTTTCACTATTGATTTTCAGTGTATCCGCTTGTTCTTTCGTAGGCAATATGGGCTCAACATATACTTTAGCTCTTTTTTGCTTTAAAAAGCAATATTTTTCCACAAGGTCGTGAATCAGATTGATATCTTCGTTGTCAATATCCAAGGATAGATAATATTTCACAGGTAGATAGACATACTCTACAGCATTTACCTTTCCATCAATCACCTTTATCCGAATAATCTCATGCAACTCATCTTTCTCGTTGATTTTCAGCTTGGTTGAAAGCTCTTTTCCAGCGCTGATTGTATGCCGGCGAATTGTCTCATGGTAGCCCTCATTCAAGGAGCTGTTATTTTCAAATCCATAGACTTTGTGGTTTCTGAGATCTTCTTCCTTCTTATCTGCGACAAAGGTACCTTTTCCTTGTATTCTATAAACAATTCCATCACTAACCAGGTCTCGTATCGCTGTCGTAGCAGTGATTCGACTCACATTGAATAACTCCCCCAGTTCCTTTTCTGAAGGTACTCTCCCGCCCGGTTTGTAATTACCTCTGTTAATGTTCTCGATAATATATTCTTTTATTCTAATATAATTTGGTATATGTGCCATCTCTCTCCCACCTTTAAAATCATTATACCGATTTAAGTTGATATGTCAAGTTATCTCTTTAATAACTCTTTACGCCAATATTTATAAATGTTAAAATTATGATATATTTCTACAACGGAGGCTTATATGAGTAGAATAACCCTTAACGAACTACATCGGGAAATACTGAGCAATCTAACACAGGAATGGTTGTTGGACAGATTGAATTTGACCGAGGAAAAAGTTCACTCTCTTGTCCTGAATAAGCATTTTGTAAATAAACTGTCAACCCTTGTCAATAAAAGTGAAATCACTTGCACCAATGTGCTAAACCTTTGTATTGATATAATGAACAATATCAGCGACGTCAATAAAAGCGATTGGTTATTTTACGTTTATCAGTATGTGCTCAATATGTCTTTCCCCCACGCCGTTGTAATCAAGCTCGATCAGAAACTCGAGCATTCAGCTATTATTTATCTTCAAATATTGCGAACAATTTTCGAAAGCGAAAGAAAAAACAAGGACTTCAATAGATTCCTTGATTTTCAGTTTTTAACCGATCAAGAGATCAGACAGTTGAGAAACCCCAATGAGTATCTTAGATTCAAGAAAGCCTTCGATGACAACTATATATATGAGTTAATGAGACTCAGCTTTGAAATAACCCACCACAATACCATAGAACACATTGCAGGTGTCCATTTTACAGCTATGCATGTGGGTAGACAACTAAAAGCTTCTGGCGTTCCAATCGATCTTGGCAGAATATCAGGCGCAGCCGCAGGACATGACGTTGGCAAATATGGTTGTGTGGGTGAAGAGCAAAAACGAGTTGCTTATTACCATTACTTCTATACAGAACTATGGTTTAACAAGTTCAATATCCCTCAAATAGGACATGTCGCCTTGAATCACTCAACTTGGGACCTGGAGTTGGAAAATCTTCCGTTGGAGTCCCTGGTTTTGATATACGCTGATTTTAGGGTCAAAAACAATAACAATGGCACAGCTTCCAGGATGCATATATTTTCTTTAAAAGACTCGTTCAATGTTATTCTAGACAAGTTGGACAATGTGGATGAGGCTAAGGAGAAGAGATACAAGAGAGTATACGCGAAATTAAAGGACTTTGAGGATTACATGATCAGCAAAGGTGTTGATATCAATCTGATAAGCTCCGAGTTGTCCAAAGTGACCAAAAAAGACAATGCTTTGCTATTTGGCGACGAGATTGTACAGAACTTCAAATACATGGCAATCAGCCACAATATAGATCTGATGTATAAACTAAGCTCAGATGAATCATTGAGTATTTTATTGGAAGCAGCAAGAAGCGAAAACAACTGGAAAAATATCAGGTCTTATTTGAATGTTTTCAAGGAGTACACCACTTATTTGACCCCCAAGCAAAAACTGCTCACACTCAACTTCATGTATGATTTATTGATGCATCGTGAGGGTGACATCCGACGTCAAGCTTCTGAAATCCTCGGCACAACAATTGCTGAGTTCGATGATGAGTATAGGAAAGAGATTCCTGCAGACAAGCAGATAGCACAACCAGATATGGACAGCATAAGGCTTTGGCGAAAATATTTGGATATGATATTAAATCCAGATCACAAAATTATTGATCAGCATAGAATCTGGATAGGCTATTCTCTGAAAACGGTTGTCGGATCGCTAATAAATAAATCAAACAAAAAATACTATAATGCCTATATAGACGTTTTTCTAGAAAACCTCTCACTTAAAGAAACAAATAGAGATAAGATATTTATCATATTGGATGCTTTGTGGCGTTTGCCCTATCCAGACATGTCAAGGCATCAAATAGAAGTAATCGTTGATTACATTTCCACCTTTTTCGACAATGATTTGGAAACTACTGTCATTGCATTGGACACCATCGATAGAATCACTTTTTTGTTAGGACATGATACAACATATTTCATCAAAATAGTTGATTTTCTAAGTGATCTGAAAGACGACGAGGAGTTGGCCGTATGCTACCTCAAATTTAAGATATCCCAACATCTGAAATTAAAGGATTCCATAACAACATTTTACAAAAATAAACTACATGACTACTCGGGAGATCTATCTGAAATCTTCTTGATGAACCTTAAATCTGCTGTCCCTTGGATAGTCAAGTCCACAAACGTCAAATATGTGGAGGAGTTTATCCACGATATATCACCCATATCAAGGCTCCATACAGCAACACACCTTTGCAACCTTGTAAAGGTAAGTGCCGTTGAATATGTGAGAAACCAGGCAGGTAAAGCGCTTCTTAGTTTAGCCCCGTTATTGTCAATAGATCAGAGAAATGATGTCGCTATAGAATTACTTAGAGGACTGGACATAGAAGGTTATGAATTTTCAAAATACATTCCCAGATACTTAGGTGAACTGATGCTTTATCTGCATCCCAAAGAACTGGATGAGTCAATTGATGATTATGAGATTTATGCAAAGGACAGAAGCTCTAGAACGATTCCTCTCATACTGAATACTGTTGCCTTTATTATTGAACACTATAATAAGTACCCGCAAAGATTTCCAGAAAGCAAAAAGATTTACGATGCCAGATTAGAAAAAATGATAGGAATTTTGATGGCTGGATTGTCAAATTATGATGAAAATATTCGACAGGAAGCTTTCTATTTTATCGGCAAGAACATCTTTAATTCCGAAATCCTTACCCTTGAAGAAAAACATTACATATTCAAAAAAATAAACAAAAAGCTTTTAACCCTGTTGTCTGAAAAAGATCTGACTGATGTTTTCTTTATCAGCAATTCAGCCTCATTAAACCATATCTATCGATTCATAAGTGATTACACATTTTTTATAGGCGAGATGAAATATATTGACAAAACTAAAGCTGCTTTCTTTCCAGGGACCTTTGATCCGTTTTCAGTTGGTCACAAGCAAATCGTCAAAGAGATTAAAAGTTTGGGATTTGAGGTTTATCTTGCTTTGGACGAATTTTCATGGTCCAAAAAAACCCAGCCTCGCCTATATAGAAGACAGATTGCAAACCTTTCTATAGCAGATGAGCTGAACGTATACCTCTTTCCTGATGACATACCGATAAACATAGCGAACAACAATGACATCGCTACCTTGAAAAATCTTTTCTCCAATAAAAACATTTATCTTGTCGTTGGAAGTGATGTCATCATAAATGCCAGTGCATACAACAAACGAGTGACCAAGTCATCCATTCATTCGTTGAACCATATAATATTCAGACGTTCTTCTTCGATATCAACCGAGAAAGAAGAGGCTAAAACCGAAGAGATTTCAAGCAAAATCAAGGGGGATGTCATCCAACTCCAATTACCGGTACACATGGAAGATATCAGTTCATCGCTGATTCGAGAATATATTGATGAAAATAGAGACATATCGAAACTCGTAGATCCCATGGCCCAAAAATTCATTTATGATTATAATCTATATCTGAGAGAGCCACAATATAAAACTTTGATAGAGACCAAGCCCTTGGAAATTGATATCATCGAGAACCTGACAAGCCAAATTCGAGACGAAATCGGGCATCACATATTTGTTCATACAGACTTATATAAGAATACAGGTGAAGATATCAATGATAAAAAAATCAAATTTCTTATCATACGCGAGACTAGTACAAAAGGTAAAATCCTTGGATTTTCAGCGTTTCACTTCATCAAGTTGACAGAGTTGTATAGGGAATTCAAAAACACCCAGGTAACAGAACACATAAGAGAAGTGGCATCAGGAAAAATTCTGATTATAGACGGCATCTATATCAATCAGGAGAACACCCATTCAGACCTTGAACAGATACTGATCACAGAAACATTGGCACATGGATTGGAAGAAGACCTGACTTACGCGGTATATCATAACATTCTGACAAACGTTGATTCAAAACAAATACATGAAATATTAGATTTGCAGGGCTTTATCAAACTTCCAGTAGATAATCAAGGGCATGATGTATACGGCGTGGATATGAGAAAAACCGTTTCGTTGATGTTGAATGTGAAAAGCTTTTTAAAAGAACCATTTAATAAAAACGAACGTATCATGAGTGTTGCAAATGAGACTCGAAAAAGACTTCAAAAGTCTTTAACAACTCTATATCCCGGATCTCTTGTACTGACTTTTAATAATGCGATGCTGCATCACAAATTGACAAAAAAAATCTGTGAAGCCAATAATGTGTCTAACATGCCTTATGACAAAAGAAATTTGGGAGAATTAATGTGTGTTCCGTTTGGAAATTTTTTACAGGGAAAGATTGTCCCCAACACAGTGACTAAATCCCTGCACACTGAAAAAATGTTTTTCCCCGATCTGTCAGGCTTTAAAATAGGTGAATATCCCAACTATCCTGCATTGATTGACCAGATAAAGACAATCAAATCATTTGACAGATCAGTCATCCTCGTTGATGACCTTCTGCACAAAGGATATAGAATCAAGGCTATTGAACCATTGTTTAGAAAAGAAAATATCATTATCCAAAAAACAATTGTTGGAATCTTGTCTGGACGAGGAAAAGAGATAATGGATGTGAAGGGTCGAGATGTAGATGGTGCTTATTTTATACCCAACCTGAGATTATGGTTCAATGAGAATCTCATGTATCCCTTTTTGGGTGGTGACACTATATTGAGAAGCTCAAGCGAAAAATTAAGCTTGATTCAGTCGGTTAACCTTATTCTGCCCTATGTTGCGCCTGCATTCATCAAGGAGACAGACAGCACAGCGATATTTGACCTGTCACTGGTTTGTCTGGAGAATGCAAGAGATATTATGATGGCTATCGAGCGCGAGTACCAAAAAATATATGAACGGACACTGACTTTGGGAAGGCTAAGTGAAATTACCATATCAGCTAGATATCCTGATAAAGGCAACGAACTAAAATATAACTTCAACGTAAAACCATCCGTATATATCAAGAATGACATAGACGAACTCATACGTATCAAAGACATAGTGAAGCAGAGGATATAAAATGAAATTTAACCAATACATGATCGATGGCAAAAAGGTTTTCTCACAATTTGATTATACTGAGTTTGAAAAAGTCGAAAGCAATCGTTTCTTCGACAATGATGAGATTATTTATTATTTAGGTAGGCTTCCTCTAAGACAGTCAAGAGGAAGTTTCTGCATATGCAACGCTTCTGATTTTGGGTTGGTTTATGAAGATGTATCACTGCTTAAAGAACCAACGGACAATCCAATTCTACCGAAGCTTATTTCTGAAAAAATGGGAAAAAAACAAATAATGTTTACAAATACCGAATACCCTAAGTGGAGAAAAAAATTAACAGATAGTTTTCCTTCAAAATGGCGTGTAAATCTATTGGCATTAGGTGATGTGGGAAGTACCCTGCTGATTGGACTCAAACTCCTGGGCGGCAGTGTCATCCAGCAAGTGGGTATTTATGACAGAAATGAATCCAACCTCATGCGCTGGGAAATTGAAACAAATCAGATACGTCATCCATTCAATGACAATCTGCCGACTATAAAGGCTATTTCTCATGATGATTTGTTTGAATGCGATATGTTTATCTTTTGCGCATCCAAAGGTGTTCCGTCTGTTGAATCAGATGTGGGAGATGTGAGAATGGTCCAGTTCGAAGAAAATGCAAAAATAATTTCAACCTACGCTAAGATGGCTAGGCAAAAAGGTTACAGGGGTCTTTTCGGTGTTGTTTCAGATCCTGTGGACCAGTTGTGCTATACTGTATTCAGAGATAGCAACACAGATAATCATGGTAATTGGGATTACAAAGGTTTATCTCCTGAACAGATCAAGGGTTATGGACTAGGAGTGATGCACGCAAGAGCTGTTTACTTTTCAAGAAAAAATATAGCTTTGTCTCACTATGAAGAGGAAGGTCGAGCCTTTGGCCCACACGGCGAGGATCTGATTATTGCAGACAGCATAGATTGTTACAATCAAGAAAATTCGTTAGCCTTGACCAGAATGGCTGTATCCGCCAATTTGGAGGTGCGAAAATTGGGTTATAAACCATATGTCGCACCAGCCTTATCTTCAGGCTCCTTGTCAATTATTAAAACAATTGCGGGAGACTGGCACTACAGTGCTAATTTCATTGGAGGCGCTTATATGGGCAGCAACAATCGACATCATAGAAGCGGCATAGAGCTTGAGAGAATAAAAATGAATGACGAGTTAGAATTCAGAATTAAAAATACGTTTGAAAAGTTGAGGGATTTTAATGAAAAACAGAATTAATTTCATATGCCCCGGAGCTACCTCTCAACTACAAAATCAGATGCA
>DMAP01000119.1 GCA_003446975.1 Clostridiales bacterium
TTTCCACAGAACATCGCAGTTTCGGGGTTTTCAGCACCACAGTTCGGACAAATGACATGAGCTGCTGCAGAAACTTGGCTTTCAGACTTATTTGTGTCTTTATTATCTTCTTTATTCTTAGCTTCTTCTTTTTCTTCCAGTTCCTTTTCAATTTGCATTATCTCTTTAAACTTGCCTTCTAGAACTTCCAGTTCAAAGCTCTCGCTTTTTAGCATTTCATAAGTGATTTTTCCTAGTTCATTTATAGCGTTTTTCTTATCGTTTCTCAATGATATGATTTGTGTCTGCAGTTTACCTGCTTCCATTAATTCCCCTGATTTCTGGCTGGCAATGCTGATACTCTTATCCAAGCCCTTCTTAAATTTTCCAAAAAGATCTGACATATCAATACCTCCTAAAGTAAACTATACCTGTATTATATAATAAAAAATCGCACTATACAATTAGGATTGCATTAATTCATTCATAATTTTAGTTTTTTATCTTCCTTTCTATGATTGAAACAAGAATCTCCTCAAACTGAACATCATCCGAAGCAGTCCGTTTCTTCGGTCCTTTTGTCCGGCCACCACTTCTTCTTATTTTCTGTCCTAAATATCTACTCATCAACAATTTATCAATATTTGAATCTGTATACTCAAATCCTATTGGATTTATAATTGCAAATGTTTTGGCGAGAAGCAGGCTGGCAAGTCCATAATCCTGTGTGACAACTATATCGTCCTCACATGCCAACTCGATTACTTTAAAATCAGCAGAGTCCTTGCCTTTATCCACAATAATCGTCTCAAAATCTCCCTGCATGTTGTGATCATGGCTGGAAACAACCACCATGTCAATATTATAGTATGTTGCATATTCTTCACAGATTTTTCTTGCATTTTGAGGACAGCCGTCCCCATCGACAATCAGTTTCATAATGCCTCCGCAAAACTATTATTTCCATAACATTATATACGCTGAAGGGCATTTGAACAAATCTTATTATATCTTGAACCTCGAAAAAGGTTTGATTAGGATTTTCGCTACGACGATACCTATCACAAACTGAATAATATTCCAGGGTATGTTGATAATAGGCGCTTGCATGTTGCCATAAATCACAATTTCATAAAGATAATACCCCAAAACCATAATAAAGCCACCAAAAACCATTGCTGATGTAATCATCTTGGACCCCTTTTCTCTTACCCGACCAGTCATATAGGCCATCAAGCCCTTTAGAACCAATGTGGCAGGGATGTAGATGACATAGCTTTTAAGGCCATCGGCCAATGCTGAGCCCAAGGCAGCAGCCATCAATCCGTAATAAGGTCCCAACACAAGACCAGATAAGAAAACAGCGGCATCTCCCAAATGAGCATACCCGGAAAAGGGGAGGGCTGTCCCGATATAAGTAGCGATATAAACCATTGCAGTCATCAAAGCTGATGTGGTTAATACTCTCGTTTTATTGTCTCTCATAAAAAACTCCTTTCATATCTCTGATAAATAAAATATAATACATATGTGACCATTTAAAAAGAGACAGATTTTAAAATTTTGAAAAGGTCAGAGGTGGTGAAATGATTTATAACTTCATTCCTGACAAAATTTCCAAGAAGCCTATCTATATCCAACTATACGAACATATCCGAGATGAGATCGAAAGTCAAAACATCAAGTATGGCGATAAGCTTCCCTCAATCAGAGAAACTTCAACTTCACTTAAACTGAGCAAAACAACTGTTGAAAATTCATACTTTCAATTATTGACCGAAGGTTACTTGGAAAGTATCCCTAAAAAAGGATATTTTGCAACAGATCTTAAGGATTATTTCCCGAGAAAACTCGACCGGAAAAACACACCTGCAATAGATACAAAACACATTCAAGCCTATAAAGAGATCAATTATATTAATGATAATGTTCATGCCGGCAGCATGGATCTAAAAATATGGAAAAAACTCTATAATAACGTGTTGTTTGACTGCACCGATGAGGTCTACAGTTCCGGTTCCCACCAAGGGGAGTACAGACTCCGCTATGAGATTTCCAGATTTGTGAACTCAACCCGAGGGGGTCATACAAGTCCCGAGCAGATTGTCATTGGTGCCGGAATTCAATATTTGATAGGAATTCTGGCGGGGATTTTAAAGGGCAGCATTCACACTGCTGCAGTAGAACATCCCGGTTATGAAAAAGCAAAGTATATTTTTGAAGACTACGGATTCAATACAATTGACATACCAGTTGCTGAAAATGGGATCAACATTCAGTCGCTGAAACATTCAAATGCAGATATTGTATATGTCTCTCCATCACACCAATATCCAACAGGTTCTTTGATGCCCATTCAAAAAAGACTCCAATTACTGTCCTGGGCGGAGGGCAGAAAGGGATTCATTCTAGAAGATGACTATGATAGCCTCATAAGATTTGAGAGCAGGCCTGTTCCATGCCTACAAGGTCTTGACAAGGACGATAGAGTGATTTATCTCGGTTCCTTTTCCAAAATCCTCACACCAGCTCTTAGGATTTCCTATATGATACTGCCATTGAGATTATGGGATGATTACATCGCCATTTCCAATAAATACACCCAGTCTTCATCCAAATTGGAGCAACTGACATTGGCTCAATTTATTGGTGAAGGACACATAGACAAGCATCTGAGGAAAATAAAGCGTATTTACAGTAAAAAAAGAGATTTGTTAAAAAATTATCTTGAAACTATATGGGGTGATGATATAGAATTAATTAGTGCAGACTCGGGTCTTCATACGGTTATCTCATTGAAGAGCCACTACAATGCCCAAGAGATTGTTGATTTTTTCAAATCAAAAGGTCTTCATATCACAATCATCAACAATCTGGAACAGCACTTCGAAATATCATTGTCATACAGTGGGATTCCTTTTGACTCCTTTATCTAATTTGCAAAAAAACATATTCAATTTCATCGGAGGTAGCATGAACAAAAAATCGGTATTTGATACCAAGTATATCTTTGTTGTCGTTTTTTCAATAGGTCAAATTATTTTCGGACTCACTCAAAACAGCATATATGAAATATTAACAGGAATGGTTTCAATAATCACACAGCCATCAAGTCTTGTCACCGACTATATCGGGCTAGGAAACATGGGTGCTGCTTTTGTCAACTCGGGATTGGTTACCCTTATATGTATCCTATTATTGTATAAATTGAAGCAGAGCCTGAATGGTCCATTTATTGCCGCAATATTTACCATATCGGGTTTCGCATTATTTGGTAAAAATCTCTTTAATGTTTGGTTTGTTCTATTAGGTGCTTATGCCTATTCACGATTTAAGAAAGATAAATTCAACAAGTTTCTTATTCCCGCTCTTTTCGGAACCGCTATAGCGCCTGCTGTATCTGAAATAGCTTTTGGAAATACTCTACCATTGACAATCAGCTTGCCTTTGGGTATGATATGTGGTATCTTATTGGGGTTTGTCATACCTCCTCTAGGCTCTTCATTAATAAATGTGCACCACGGCTTCAACCTTTATAACATTGGCTTTACCGCAGGTATGACCGGATTGATATTTGTTTCAATTATCAGATCCTTTGGTTATGTACCAACTTCTCAGTTCATCTGGACCAGTGGCAACAATGTGACACTGGGCATCTATATATTTGGCCTTTTTGGAATCATACTTATTACGGGATTTTTACTCAATGGCAAATCTTTTAAAAATTATAAGAATCTGTTGGATTATTCCGGCAGGCTGATCACTGATTTTGTTCAACTTGAAGGATTTCCCGTTTCATTGATCAACATAGGTGTAACCGGCATTATTTCTACAATGTATATTTTATTGATCAATGGAGATTTGAATGGACCAACTATAGGCGGCATTTTTACAATTGCAGGTTTTAGTGCATTTGGTAAACATCCCAAAAATATTCTTCCTGTTTTCTTGGGTGTCTTTATCGGATCACTGCTAAAGGTTTTTGCTATTAACGATCCCGCCATTCAATTAGCTGCACTATTTGGAACAGCTCTTGCGCCTATTGCAGGAGAATACGGTTGGCATTGGGGTGTAGTTGCAGGATTTGTTCATTCTTCTGTAGTGCTAAATGTAGGTTACCTTCACGGTGGGTTGAATTTATACAACAATGGATTTGCTGCTGGGTTAGCGGCAGCTGTACTGATACCGATTATTGAAATGTTTGGAAAGGATGATGATAGCAAATGAGCAAAGAAAATACCAAGGTCACCAGAATAATTGATGAGATTATTCATTATCTCCAATCTATGGGTGCTAAAAAAATAGATCTGAATTATCAGGAGTTGCCGGACAGCTATATTCTAACTTTCAAATGCGACTATGATAAAGAGAAAATGAAGGGTATTTATCAGATGGTCAAATGTCTGAACCTAGAAAGGCAAGAGGAAATGGAAGACACATTCTGGGGTCTGGCAGGAGAACATGATAGAAATCAGGAATTGGCCTTAGTTGGCATGATGACCGATGATGCAACAGTTTATTTTGATGATGAGCGAATAGAAATTTTATTGGAAAGAATAAAACACAACAAGTGATTATATTGTGCCGAATATAAAAGTGCCTGACTGTTTTCAGGCACTTTTATTTACTACTTAATTTTCCCAAACCTCTTTCGGTCAAGTTCTTTAAGATATTTCTTTCTGATTCTAATGTCATCAGGCGTTATCTCCACCAACTCATCATCATTGATAAACTCCAAAGCTTCTTCCAGTGTCATTGATTTTGGGGGTGGTAGTTTTAGTGAGTCATCCGTTCCCGATGCTCTCATATTAGTCATTTTCTTGTTTTTACATGGATTGACAACCATATCTTCATTCCTTGCATTGATTCCAATTATCATCCCCTCATACACCTTTGTTCCCGGTGTAATAAACAACTGTCCTCTTTCGCTAAGGTTGACAAGAGAATAAGCCATAGCTTCGCCTTGTTCTTGGGATATGAGTGCACCGTTGATTCTTTGCGGAATATCCCCTTTATGTCCGTCATAGCCTTCAAATTTTCTTACCAAGGTTCCTTCACCCCTTGTGTCATTGATAAACTCAGTCCTGTAGCCAAGCAGACCTCGTGTAGGTACCAGAAACTCCATTTTAATATAGGCACCGTCAGGTGACATGGCGACCATCAACCCTTTTCGTATGTTCAGTTTAGAGATGACAACACCTGAGTATTCCTCAGGTACGCTTGCAATCACTCTTTCGATAGGTTCATGCAATTTCCCATCAACTCTCCGGTATATGACTTCAGGTTTGGATACTGCAACCTCGTATCCCTCGCGTCTCATGTTTTCAAGTAAAATAGACAAATGCAGCTCGCCTCTTCCCGATACCTTGAAACCATCAACGCTGTCCTCCAGAGGTTCAACACGCAATCCCACATTAACCTCAAGTTCTTTTTCAAGTCTCGCTTTCAGGTGTCTTGTGGTGACATATTTGCCACTAAGTCCTACAAAAGGTGAGGCATTGATCAAAAAGTTCATTGAAAGAGTCGGTTCCTCTATATTGATTAACTCCATAGGAATCACTTGATTCTCATAGCAAATGGTTTCTCCGATTGAGATGTCTGGAATGCCTGAGACAACAACAATATCCCCACTGAATGCTTCTTTTACAGGTGTTCTTTGCATTCCCTCATAAACAAATATCTGAGATATTTTCTTTTTAGTGATGCTCCCATCAACTTTGGATATTGCAACTATTTGATTTTCTCTAATCTTACCACTATAGATTCTTCCTATACCCAGCCTTCCTATGTAGTCATCATAGCCCAGTGCTGAAATCTGAAATTGCAAAGGCTCCTCATTATTGTCCGGATATGGCTGTACATGTTTGACAATCGTTTCAAACAAAGCCGAAATATCATCGTTCTTATCTTCAAACTCAAACTGAACAATACCCTCTCTTGCGACACCGTAAAGTATAGGGAAATTTAGTTGCTCATCATCTGCATTCAATTCGACAAACAAATCAAAAACCATATCTACCACTTCTTCAGCTCTTTGGTCTTTTTTGTCAATTTTATTGATTAAAAGTATTGGATTCAATCCTCGTTCCAAAGATTTTTGAAGAACAAATCTTGTTTGAGGCATTGGGCCTTCACTGGAATCAACCAACAAGATAACGGTGTCGACAGTCTTTATGATTCTCTCGACTTCAGATGAAAAGTCAGCATGTCCAGGGGTATCCACAATGTTGATTTTAATGTCTTTATACATGACTGAACAGTTTTTTGAGTAGATGGTTATACCTCTTTCACGTTCAATGTCATTGCTATCCATGACACAATCCACTATCTGTTGATTCTCTCTGAAAACATTGCTTTGTTTTAAAAATGCATCAACCAGGGTAGATTTTCCGGCATCAACATGTGCAATCACTGCGATATTTATTATTTTTTTACTCATTATTTAACCTGCCTCTCTTAAGTACGAGATATAGTGTATTACTTTCAACGGTATAATGCAAGTTATATTATAAGCTTGACAGTTATATTGTTAGTTTGAGCGACTGCAGTTTTGCTTTTCTTTAATAGAACAACTCCCTGAACAACCGGGGCAAGAATTGTTCTTTATGCTTTGTCTCGATTTATAAGCAGCTAGCGCTATGATGCTAAAGAAAATTGAACCTACTATAATTGTTGGCATTTAAAGACCTCCTTCCCTAGCTTCCATTAAAATATGTTTATTTTTTTCATCTGATCTTCGGATCAACCATACTATTAAAAATGCTATTGATGTTAGTACGACAATCGAATACCCAAATCCTATAGCTGTCTCTCCATATATGATAATAGTACCGATTTGAGATATAAGCATTGCTACCACATATCCAACACCAAGTTGGAAGCCGATGGCTCTGAACAACCACTTCTTTGAACCCAGCTCTGAATTCATCGCACCAATGGCTGCGAAGCATGGAGGCGTGAATAGATTGAATGTTAGAAAAGCGTATCCGGTTACTGGGTTGAATATTCCCGAAAGGACACCACCCGGCATATGCAATGCATCTTCTGAGGCAACCGCAAGTAAGACTGCAAAGGTGGCAACCACGTTTTCTTTAGCTACGAATCCTGTGAGAATTGCTGCTGCCAACTGCCAGCCTACAAAACCCAAAGGAATCAGCAACGGTGAAATAATGCCGCCAAAGGAAGCCAATATGCTTGCATCCTGAGTCGCAATCGGTTTCAGATTCCATCCGTATGCCTGCATAAACCATACAAAGGTATTCATAACAAGTATTATGGTTGCAGCCTTGATGACAAAGCCTTTGGCATGCTTAAACATTTGAACAGTAGCATGTCTGATGCTTGGAATCTTGTACTCAGGTAATTCAATAAGAAAGATCGAAGAGTTTTCCCAAACGAATATTTTCTTGAGCAATAATCCACCTAAAGCTATCATTACAATCGCCAACAGATACATGCTTGGCCCAACCCAACTGGCATTTGGGAAGAATACCGCAGAGAATAATGCTATAATTGGAATTTTAGCACCGCAAGGCACAAATGGCGTTAAAATGGTGGTCATTCTTTTTTCATTAATATCCTCGATTGTTCGAGTGGCCATAACCCCTGGAATAGCACATCCAGAACCAACTATCATAGGTATGATGGATTTCCCGGACAGGCCAATTTTCTTAAAAAAGCGATCCATTACCACAGCGACTCTAGACATATATCCGCTATCTTCAAGTAAGCCTAAGCAGAAAAACAACACCATTATCAGAGGTAGAAATCCTACAACGGCACCGACACCACCGATAGCTCCGTCTACGATGAGGGATTGCAGTAAAGGATTAATACCAACTCCTTCAAAAAAAGCATTCGCTGCATCAGGTACTAATTCTCCGAATACAGTCTCGTTCAAATACTCGGACAAAAACCCACCCAATCCCTCAATCGAAAACGCATATACCGCCCACATAACCAGGAAAAAAATTGGCAAACCAAGCCATTTATGGGCAACAACCCTGTCCAAACGATCTGATAAGGATACATCATTGATATCTCTATTTGAGACAAGGCAACTCTTGGCAATCATACTGGTAAATTTCTGCCTTGCCTTATCTGCATCGTTTTCATCGCTGAAATCAATCTCAGGTGTTATCTGAGAGCTTCCTGAGCCAACAGTTTCGATAGCTTTTTCTATTAACACATTTAGTCCTTTTCCCTTGTTGGCAACCGTTTCAACAACTATACAGTCAAGCAGATCTGACAGTTTAGATGAATCGATAGTATCACCGTGACGTTTTAAAATATCTTGCTTGTTCAGGGCAATCACAACAGGGATACCTAGCTCCAATAATTGAGATGTAAAAAAAAGACTGCGTTCTAAACTGTTAGCATCAATAATATTAATAATAACATCCGGATTTTCTCCTGTGACAAAATCCCTAGTAATAGCTTCTTCACCAGTATAGGGCGCTATGGAATATGCCCCGGGAAGATCCACTATCCTGATTTTGGATTCTGATATCTGATATTTAGCTTTTAAGTATGCTTCTTTCTTCTCGACAGTTACACCGGGCCAATTCCCGACATACTCTGTCTTACCTGTTATGGCATTGAATAATGTTGTTTTACCAGAGTTGGGATTTCCGGTTAATGCTATTTTCATAGAATCCTCCAAAGTATTTTTTTATGATATCGATATTCATTCTCAATTAAAAGTCAAAAGAAAATGCTGGTGCATGCCAGCATATTACCAACTTACTAATTTATTTTAATTATCTCTGCCATCTTTCGATCTATGGCATATCTGCTATCCTTGACATTGATGATGTAATTTCCGGCTAAAATAGATATTAGTGCAATTTCCTGTCCTTCACTGCATCCAAGCGAAAATAAAAATCTTTTAAGCTTTTCATTTCCTGTGATTTCTTGAATAATGGCCTTTTGTCCGGCTTTTGCCTGTGCAAGCATCATATTGTGTACCACCTCTCTGATAGTTAAAATAATAACCAATCTATTGATAAAGATTATCATTATCTATTTAAAATGTCAAGTATTTTTTACCTGCGCTGTCGATAACCAGCATATTCTCAGATCTTGTGTATCGGTTTTCCTGCAATCTCTGCACAAGCCTCCCATACGGCCTCGCTCAGACTTGGATGAGGATGAATAATGTTTGCCAACACATCAGCTTTTGCCTTCAATTCAATGGCGAGAGTCAGCTCGCTGATAATCTCTGATGCGTTTAAACCCATAATCTGTGCACCGATGATCGTTTGGTCATCCTTGGCTATGACTTTTACGAACCCTTCCCTTGTACCTTGTGTCAACGCACGGCCATTGTTCCTAAAATCAAATCTTCCTATTTTGACTGGCATTCCAATATTAATAGCTTCTTCTTCAGTAATACCAATCGAAGCAACCTCTGGGTCTGTATATATGCAAGCAGGAACAGCAGCTCTATTAACCTTGCTTTTCATACCCATTGCATTTTCTGCAGCTACCCGCCCCTCCATAAATGCGAGATGTGCCAAGAGCTTGCCACCTGTTA
>DMAP01000442.1 GCA_003446975.1 Clostridiales bacterium
ATCGACTTCAAGCAATATAAATTCGAGAACTCCATCATAGGTGTTTTGTGTTTAAGGTTTATCGCATCTCCAGCCATCATGTTTCTGATGACCAGACTGTTTCATTTGGACAGGCTGTCCACCCAGGTTATGGTTATTATGGCCGCCATGCCTTCGATTGTGCAAACCTCACTAGTGTCAGAAATGTATGGGGTTGATTCAAAATATGTCGCTTTCACCATTTCTTTGACGACTGTCATGGGTTTGTTCTTCATACCATTCTATATGTTCGTTCTGAATTATTTATAATATTAAATGCTTTATTCAAGGAGTGATTGAGTTGTCGCAACGATATGATTCTTCAGGTAGAAAGAAAAAATCACAGGAAACCAAAGTAAAACTTTACAATGCTGCTATTAAGCTTTTCAATAAATACGGATACGAAAATGTGACAGTGTCGCAAATTACCGGGAAAGCGGGTGTGGGTAAAGGAACGTTCTACATACACTATCAATCTAAAGAAGCTATATTGATTGAACAATTCGACAAGATAGACAGATTCTATCTGGAGAGATACAATCATAGTGATAAGTGTGTCAAGGCAAAAGAACAGTTGATGGCGTTTCTTAAAAATGTCGCCGAGCTGACAGAGGATGTTTTAGGAATAGATAGTGTCAAGGTGGTATATAAAAGCCAGATCAACTCACCTGAAAACCTTAAGCTGCTGATTGACGAAAACCGTCTCTATTTTAAGATTATTCAGGAAATCATAACGTTTGGGCAGAAACGAAATGAGTTTCGTTCAGATATGACTGCAAGAGAAATCACAATGCTTTTGACAAGATTTGTTAGAGGAATCATTTATGAATGGATATTACATGACGGTGGCTTTGATTTGACAACCGAGTTTAAAAAAAGCTTCTGTTTGTACCTAAGGCTGATAGATATGAATGATAGCCATTGAGGCAGTAAGGTTGAGGCAGTAAGGTATTGACATTCCATCTGTCAATAAGCTATAATTGGTACATTAGATGACCTTGGTCACTTAATGCAACGACACATATAGCTATTTAAATCTAAAAACGGAGGTAATGCTATGAAAAAGACAATCATTACAGCAGCCTTAACCGGAGGCATACATACACCGGGCATGAGCGAGTATCTGCCCATCACCCCGGACCAGATCATCGCCGACGCCTTGACAGCCTATCAGGCAGGTGCAGCAGTGGTCCATATCCATGCCAGAAACCCTGAGAATGGCAGACCCACATCCGATATCGATCTGTTCACCCAAATCGCCAAAGGCATCAAGGCGCAGTCAGATCTGGTGGTGTGCGTTACCACAGGAGGCGGACTGGGAATGACAATAGAAGAAAGACTGAAACCTGTGACGGTCCTGAAACCGGAGCTGGCCTCGTGCAACGCGGGATCCATCAACTTTGTCCTGGCACCGGCGGCAAAAAGACTCAAGCCCAAATATGACTGGGAGATCCCCTATCTGGAGTCAACAGAGGACCTGATCTTCTCCAACACATTCAAGGGTATCAAAACCTATGTGGAGACCATGTACGCCAATGGCACCATCCCTGAGTTCGAGGTCTATGATGTGGGCATGATCAACAACCTGGCCTATTTCAAACAGATTGGACTGCTGACCAAGCCGATCTATCTGCAGTTTGTCATGGGGATCCTGGGAGGCATACCGGCGGAAGCGGACAACCTGACCTTCATGGTCAAGAAAGCCAAGCAGCAATTGGGAGACACCTTCGAGTGGTCCGTCGCGGCGGCGGGCAAAAACCAGTTCTATCTGACCAGCGCGGCATTGTCCATGGGAGGACATGTGAGGGTTGGACTGGAGGACAATATTTATTTGAAGCCACGCGTGCTGGCAAAAAACAGTGGCGAGCAGGTCGCCCAGATCAAGCAGATCATAGAGGCAGTTGGCGGTGCAGTGGCATCGACTCAAGAGGCTAGAGAGATACTGAGCTTGAAGGGAAAGGCTGAAGTGGGATATTAAATTTCAAGAAACCCTCATTTTCAGAGGGTTTCTTCGATTTCAACTTCGTACAACACGCCATTGACACTGACCCGGAATGTTCTTATGGGGTTCTGAATCATATTTCTCAATGCATGTAGTTTTTCTTCCTGTGATCTAATCCGATTATGGGCCTCAGGTAACGTGATTTTCTGAAAAACAACTGTGTTGCCAGGCTTCATCTGTGCCAGTTTGGGGATGTCTGTGGAAATGACATTGGCTATTCTTGTGTAGCCCCCTGTTGTCTGTCGGTCCGACATCATGATGATTGGCTTTCCGTTTTTTGGAACCTGAATGGTCCCCTCTGATATGCCTGATGAAAGTATGTCCGCAGAACCTTTATGGGTTAGGGCTGGTCCATCCAACCTGATTCCCATTCTATCGCTAAGATCTGTTATCTTGAACTGGCTATTTAAGAATCTCTCAATGCTTTCTTCCAAAAAATAGTCTTCTTCAGTTCCCATTATGACTGAAATAACACCGCTATCACTGTATGATGGTATCATCTCTCGAGGAATCATGCGAATCTGATTGAAGTCACTCGGATTGGTAATAATCTCATCATCCTTTTCCAGCTTCCTTCCCTTAAAGCCTCCAAAACCGCCCTTCAAATAAGTGGATTTGCTATCCATTATCTCGTCAACTGCAAATCCGCCAGCTATGGCTAGATATGACCTGAAGCCAGATAATGCCACATTCATCTCTAAAATATCACAGGCCTCAGCAAAAACCGTCTTGTATAATTGAATTGGCTGGCCATTAAGGGTTGGGGACATATCCGCCCCCGTGATAGCGATTGCTGATTTTGAAAGAAACTCAATTGTCGCTCCATTCATGGTCATTTCCAAGCATCCTTCATAACGGCTGTTTCCCACTAAAACATTTGCCAGCTGGAGCGAGTAAATGTCTGCAGCTCCGGATACGGGTACCCCATATTGCTGGTAGCCAATTCTACCTCTATCTTGTATGGTGGATAGCATGCCCGGTGATTTGATTCTGATTTTGCTCATTTTATCACCTCAAGCTTGCGGCCATCAAAGTCTTCGGTTCTGATGGTGAATCTGCCTGTTTTGATGTCCTGTTTAATTGCTTCGTATTCTTCTTCAGTTACTGAATAAAACCTTATATATTGACCGGTTTTGAATAGAGCCGGAGGTGTATTATTCCAATCGAATAGAACAACGGGTGTATGACCGATAATTCGCCAACCTCCGGGACTGTATATAGGATAGATGCCGGTCTGATTGTCGGCGATTCCTACCGAGCCTGCCTTTATCTTTTGTCTTGGCTCACTGAGCCTAGGTGTTCTGATTTTTTCTGAGAGTCCACCTAAATAAGGAAAACCTGGCGTAAAGCCCAACATATAGATCAAGTACGCTGTTGAAGTATGTATGTTGATGACCTCTTCTTCCGGCAAGTTGCTGTATGATGCTACAAAAGCCAAATCCTTGCCTGTCTCCCCGCCATATAAAACTGGAATATGAAGGATTTCCTGTTTGGCTTTTGTCATTTCACCAAGACTATCTTCAAGCAGTTTGGCAATCCGGCATATTGAATCGTAGTCGGATATCAATGGATTGTATTGTATCGACAGCTGGTTGTATGAAGGGATCAAATCTTCAACACCCATTATTTGCTCATTGCTTATAGCTGCTGCAAGTGCCGTTACTTTTCTGTTGGTTTCCGGATCGATGCCTTCGCCAAGGGTTATCAATATTCCTCTATCACCTGATGGTTGTATTTTCATTTTCAGCAGCCTTTCATTATCGCCTGATGCAATCGCTTAGCCAGCAACAGGGCATACTCACCGTCTCCATGCAGGCAAATGGTTTCGGGATGTATGTCGATATCTATCCCATCAATAGAAGTTACTTTGCCTTCCTTAATCATTCGCATCGTTCTTGCAACACAGATATCCACACTGTCCAGCACCGCACCCTTTTTGCTTCTTGAAACCAAGGTACCATCGTTGTTATAGGCCCTATCCGCGAAGACCTCATTCAGATACCGAAGCCCGACATCTCTTGCAGCTTTCGTCATCTGAGAATTATACAATCCAATCAATATGATATCCCTGTCTATTTGATAGATTGTATCCGCAACAATCTTTGAAATGTCATAATCAATGGCTGCCATATTATATAAAGCACCATGTAGCTTTACATGATTCAGCCTTCCGCCTGCTATCTTAACAAAGGCTTGAAGTGCACCAATCTGATATATGATAAAACTTTTAATCTCATCAAGTGAAACCGACATCGGCATTCGACCAAATCCTTCTTTATCAGGAAGACCGGGATGAGCCCCGACTTTTATTCCTAATCTAATAGCTGTTTCCACCGTTTTTCTCATGGTTGCTGCATCTCCTGCGTGAAATCCACAGGCTATATTGGCAGAAGTAATGTAAGGCAATATTTCCTCATCGTGTTCCATTCCTTCACCCAAATCGCAGTTCAGATCCACAATCATTTGAACCATCCTCCTTGTTGAAGCTTGCACAATCAAAAACCGCATTGATCTATGGTCAGATTAACACGGTCTGTTAATTTTTCAAATCATTTTCTTGGCAAATCTGAAAACTTGGTGAACCTATCGACCCATGACAACTCAACTGTCCCAACAGGCCCATTTCTATGTTTGGCGATGATGACCTCTGCAATGCCTTTCTTCTGATAATTTTCTTCTTCCAGGCCTTCCTTGTCACGATAGTACTCGTCTCGATACAGGAACATGACGATGTCCGCATCCTGTTCTATAGCACCCGACTCTCGCAAGTCAGATAGTATCGGTCTATGATTCTGACGCTGCTCAGGTGCTCTTGATAGCTGTGAAAGTGTCAGTACAGGGCAGTTCATTTCCCTTGCCAAGCCTTTTAGACCTCTTGAAATGTTCGATATCTCCTGTTGTCTGCTTTCGCCTCCATGGCCTTCCATCAGCTGCAGATAGTCCACTATGATCAGATCCAATCCCTTTTGGGTTTTCAACCTTCTGCATTTGGATGCTATTTCAAATAGAGTGATGCCAGGTGTGTCGTCAATATAGATTTCCGCATCAGATATGACACCGCTGGCGTAGGTAATTCTTTCCCAATCCTCATCGTCCAATCTGCCTGTTCTCAATTTGTTGCTCTCCACCAGGGATTCCATGCTGATAATCCTCTGAACCAGCTGCTCTTTTGACATCTCGAGGGAGTAGATAGCTACCTTTGCATTGGCTTTGATTGCTGAGTTAAGGGCCATGTTCAATGCCAAAGCAGTTTTACCCATCGATGGTCTCGCCGCTATTAAAATGAAATCCGAACGCTGTAGTCCTGATGTCATCATGTCGATCTCTTTGAATCCGGTTGTCAGACCGGTCATGTCGCTTTCGCTGTTGGCACGATCCTCCAGTAGATTGAAAACATCCAGCACAATATCTCTCATATGGGAGAAATCTCTATGCTGTCTGGATTGTGAGATGGAGAAGATTCTTGATTCTGCCAATTCTATTAGGGCTTTTGACTCACTTGCATTGTCCAGACCTTTGTTCTTGATCTCCTCTGCTGCCATGATCAGTTCTCTGATGATGGCTTTCTCTTCCACTATATTGCAATAAGCCTCCGTGTTACGTGTGGTGGCAATATTATCTGACAATCCGNNTATCCCGCCGATCTGATCGATGGTTTTTCTTTTTTTAAGCTCTTCTGTTATTGTCAGAAGATCAACGGGATGATTCTTTAGTGTCAGGCTTTTAGCCGCCTCAAATATTTCCCTGTTTGCCTCGAAATAGAAATACTCGTTCTTTAACTTTGTTACAGCTGTTTCCAAGGCGTTTTTATCAAGCATAATAGAGCCCAGTATGGATTGCTCCGCTTCAAGGCTATGTGGTGGCATTCTACCTATCATGTGTTCGGACATATTTTACTCCTATATTCCAGTCACTATCACCTTTGACTTTACATTCACTTCAGAATGAAGCTTAATCATCACTTCATGGGTTCCTACTGTTTTTATTGGGTCCTTCAGCTCTATCTTCTTTTTATCCAAATCTATATTATGTTGGTTTTTGAATTCTTGGGCTATTTCCTTTGTTGTGACTGAGCCGAACAGTTTGCCGTTTTCTCCTGCCTTTATCTTGATTTCAATGGATTTGCTTTCAATCATTTCACCCAACTGCTTTGCTTCTTCCAGGAGTTTCTCCTCATGGTGCAGCATCTTCTGCTTTTCTCTTTCCAGATTCTTCAAATTTTCTTTTGTCGCTTCAATGGCAATTCCCTTAGGTATGAGGAAATTCCTGGCGTATCCGTCCTTGGCATTGATGATATCACCTTTTTTGCCCATTGATTTATCGTCCATTAAAAGTATCACTTTCATTTCAATTACTCTCCTTTATGTATTTGTCAATTTCCTGATTCAATCGTTTTCTGGCTTCCACCATATCTTGAGTGTCCACCTGCGCTCCTGCTATCTCGAGATGTCCGCCTCCTCCGAGGCTTTCGAGTATTACCTGGACATTGATTTTGCCTGTCGATCTGCCACTGATGTGAATATGGTTTTCCCTTCTCACCAGGACAAAGCTTGCCTGAACGCCTTTGACCGATAACAAGTCTGAAGCACTCTGGGATGCTATGATCAGACCTGTGTTGTAAATCTCGTCGATGGTTGAGATTGCAACGATTTCCCTGTAGATCTCAGCTCTCTCTATGACTTCCGATTTTCGCTTCCAGGTTTCCAGCTCATCGCTCAGAAGTCGCTTGGCATCTACTGTGTCCGCTCCTGCTCTCTTTAGGAATGAGGCCGCCTCGAAGGTCCTTACTCCTGTCTTGAAGGTAAAGGCATTGGTGTCCATTATGATGCCTGCCAGCATGACATCCGCTTCGAATTTTGTAAGGCTGATCTGGTCATTCATGTATTGAAAAAGCTCAGCTATCAGTTCACAGGTAGAGGATGCGTAGGGTTCAAGATAATCCAACACCGGATCATCCAGATATTCCTCGCCTCTTCTATGGTGGTCAATGAGAACAACTCTGTCTATTTTATCCAATATATCCGCTGCTTCAGTGAAGCTGGGTCGATGGGTATCGACCATGACGCCTAATGTGTTTTCATTGATTACTCTCAGAGCGTCTTCGTTATCGATGATAGTCTTTGAGTAGTCCATGCCGTCAGCCTTAATTCTTTCAAAAACGCTTTTTAGCTCTGGATTCATTTTATTCAGTATGATATAGGCATCCTTGTTCATTGCCTTGGCTATGGCGTGAATGCCAAGAGCGGCTCCGAAAGAATCCATATCTCCTGATTTGTGTCCGGTAATGATAATATTTGATGATTGGGCTATAATCTGTCTAAGGGCATTGGCAATAATTCTAGCCTTGACCTTTGTGCTTTTTTCCACTGCCTTGCTTCTGCCACCAAAGTAGGTCACCTTTGTTAAGCCTTTGACTACCGCTTGGTCACCACCGCGTCCCAGGGCAATGCTTAATGCGCCTAATGAGTTCTCATACTGTTGGGTCAATGTCTTACCACCGATTCCCAGTCCGATGGATAGCGTGAAGTATTCATCCTTTTCTGTCTTTATTTGTTTCACCTGTTCCAGTATATCAAATTTCTTGGTCATTAGATTTTCCAGAAATCGATTCTCAAATATGATGAGAAAACGGTCATCGAGATGCTTGACCATAAAACCATTCATCCGTTGGCTTAAAACGCTTAGTTCTCTTTCAATCCTTGCCATAAGAGAAGTTCTTTCCACCCGGTCCATTTTCTTGGATATCTCATCAAAATTGTCGATTTCAATAACCGCAACCAGGGTTTTCTCCGCTGAATAGGCTTCTTTCAGATTGGTGAATCTGGTGTTGTCCAAGAAGTACAGCATATAAACTGCGGCATCTGTTTCATTCCCTTCAATTTTGCTGAAAATCACGTTGAAATTTTTTGTTCCATACTGTATATCGAAGGAAGCGCTTTCGTTGGCGTCCATCAGGCTCTTCATTGAAAAGGAGGGAAAATATGATTTGATATTGTCCTTATGCCCTTTGTCATCCTTGACCACTTCCTTGAACTTCGAGTTATACCAATGGACCTCTCCATCGCTGCCTATGATGGTCAATGGGATGGGAAAATTCAGTAAGGCTTGCCTAGACATATCGTCAATGGTATTGGTGAATTCTATCAGATACTGGTTTAGCTCCTTTTTTCGATCCTCAAACTTATTTGAGTTGACTCTAATGGCGACAAGTATGGCAACCCCTGCAGCAAGAGCGGTATAATAGTTGCCAAGAATCACCATTGTGATAAAGAGCCCTAGCGAAATATAGAAAAAAATACTGCCTTCTTCTGTTAGAAAACTACGTCCTTTCAAACCTTTCATCAGCTCAACCACCTATTTTTATTTCTGATTTTTCTTAAGTCAATAAAGATATCTGTCAAACCAACCATGGTGACAATCAGATTGAGATAACCGTTCATTAAGATGAGAATCAGCAACATAAGTCTAACAACTTTGGCCAGCTTATGCTTGACCATCATGAACTTGACTACAGCCAGCCCTTGAATAAAGAACAATATCTGAAAAATAAATATAATATTGGAGGACAGCGCTTCACTATTGACAAAGCCCGTCATGTTGATAAGATAGGTTCCAACAAGAAAAATCAGAATTCCAAGGGAAATGTTTGCAGGCAGTCTGAAGTGGCTGAAATCCTGCATTGGTTCAATGATCACTTTAAGCCTCTTGCCCATTTTCTCTGCAACAAAATAGTTGATTACAGCCATAGAAACCGATGCGAAGATAATGACAGCCGGAAGCAACAGAATAATCATCTCCAGCATATTCTGATAGGCCTCTTTGGACGCCTCAAGCTGTTGCTGCATGCCTTCAAAGTTGGAGAAAAGATTTTCTTGAATTTTTAGGCTTTCAACAAATGTTTCTCTGAGATAATCAACCAGGTTGATGCTGAGAAATGCCTGCATAATCCATAACAAGCATAGGAAGGACACCAAATAGACCCCACTGCCTGCCGCTATTGCCAAAATCGGCTTTTTGTTCTTGCAGATAAAGTAACCCATTATAGCCGCCATGGGTGAATAAAGCACCACATAGTACATACCCATCTGTATGCCCAAAAGCATCAGTATGATAAGTCCCGCTGATACCAAGGCCATGATGGCTGCCTTATAATCATGTCGCTTGGCTAATAATAATGCCGGTAACGGATATAGAAAATCAATGAAAGGAAACACAAAATTCCCGATCATAGCGAATATGATCAAAATGCCTGCAATCAAAGCCGCTTCGGTCAATCTGCTAGTTTTTACATTTCTGCTCAAATTATGCTCCTTGTTTTTTTGAATATCCTAATTCTACATTATTTTAACTTATTTTTCAAATTAATTAAAACCATCTAAAAATTTCACTGAAACTTTGCTTTATTTCATTGCGTCTAATATAATAGTGTCTAGAAAAAGAAAGGTGGTATCTATGAAAAAAAAATTATTAATTCTAGTTATAATTGTATCTTTATTATTTTCATCAACTGTTTTTGCGGCAACAGAGGAAAATTTCGATGCTGAGTTTGAGTTTCTCGGACGGGTTGCTAAATTTATAAAGGCCAATTATTTGTATGATTTGACCTATGAGGAAATTATCCATTCTTTGTACAACGGTGTATTTAACGATTTGGATCCCTATAGCGTATACTATACACCGGATGAATATGCTGAATTTACATCTGAAATGTCCGGTGAATTCTCCGGCGTCGGCATACAAATCGTAAAAGAAGGCCAAAACATAGTGGTTGTAACACCGTTATACCAGTCTCCAGCAGAAAAGGCAGGCATTATGCCCAAGGATATCATCCGTTATGTGGATGGTGTGGATATAACCGGTTATTCGCCAGAAGAAGCAGCCAAAATGATAAGGGGTCCGGTCAATACGACTGTTGTCCTTGGCGTTGAGAGAAATGGCATGCTGATCTACTACTCTATCATCAGGGATACGGTTGTAATCAGTTCAGTCTATTCTGAGATGATGGAAGAAAATATCGGTTATCTGAAAATTACCCAGTTCAATGAAAACACAGCTGAACTCCTGGCAACCCATCTCTCCGATTTATTGGTAGAGGATTTCGACAAGTTGATCATAGATTTGAGAAATAATCCTGGTGGCAATCTAAATGAAGTAATGACCATACTTGATCTCTTCATTCCTGCTGGTCCATTGGCTTATCTGGTGAGAAACGACGGTGCGGAGACTGAGTATGTCAGTACATTGTCTATTCAAAACTTTGAGTTGGCTGTTCTGGTAAATGGCGGCAGCGCAAGCGCATCGGAGATATTTGCAGGTGCGGTTCAGGATAGGAAGGCAGGTGTCGTTATCGGGACTAAAACCTACGGCAAAGGCGTTGTCCAGTCAATGTATCCATTGCTAAATGGCAGTGCCATAAAGCTGACTACCGCTGAATACTTCACAGCTGGCAAAAACAAGGTTCAGGGTATTGGCATAACACCGGATATCATAGTTGAAAACAGACTACGGGTCGAGGAAATAGATACTTCAGCCATACCGGTTTTCAATAAAGCAAGAAAACCTTCAGTAGGAACAGTCGGGTTGGATGTGCTGGCTGCTGAGATGATATTGGAGATACTCGGGTATGGTGTTTATGATCCGGATGGTGTCTTTGACGAGAATCTCAATGTCATGGTGACTGATTTTCAGAGAGACTCAGGACTGTTTCCATACGGTGTCCTTGATTTCACCACACAGGATGCGTTGATGAAGGCTTTGGAAGACTATCAGCATGATGATACGGTAGATTTACAGCTGCAGAAGGCATTGGAGCTTTTTAGATAAAGAAGAGGGCGGAGAACATATTCTCCGCCTTGCATGTTTTTTGTGAAGTTTTCAATTCTTGATTAATGTTCCGCTTTCGCCTTTGAGTGCTTCGTTGGCAGAATATAGGGAGGTTATGATAGATTTTCTACCGGGTTTTGACTCAGCGAACATGACTGCCGCCTTGACTTTCGGCAACATGCTGCCAGGAGCGAAGTGTCCTTCTTCCATATATTTTTTTGCCTCATGGCAGCTGATTTCAGATAGATTCTGCTGGTTAGGCTTATTGAAGTTGATGGCGACTTTTTCGACCTCTGTGAGGATTAGAAGAATATCTGCATTGATGGCCTCTGCCAGTCTTTCAGCAGCAAGGTCCTTATCTATTACTGCCGCAACTCCGGCATATCCGCCTTCTCCATCTTCTACCACCGGTATTCCTCCCCCACCACACATGATAACGATGGTTGACGACCAAAGTCGCTCAATGGTATCCACTTCGACTATATCCTTTGGCATCGGTGAAGGAACAACTCTTCTCCATCCTCGCCCTGAGTCTTCTTTCATGACAAAGCCTTTGTCTTTGGCTATCGCGTCTGCCTCGTCTTTTGAGTAGAAGAGACCGATCGGTTTTGTTGGATTCTTGAAAGCCTCATCATCCTTATCCACAACAACCTGGGTGACTATGGTTGCCACAGGCACATTTCGGTTCCTCTTGTGCAGTTCTTTTCTTAGGCTTTGCTGGATGTGATATCCGATATAGCCTTGGCTCATGGCTCCGCATACATCAAAGGGCATGGCTGGTGTCACATCCTTTGCATACTCAGATGCAAGCAGGATTCTACCTACCTGTGGTCCGTTGCCATGGACGATTGCAATTTCATATCCTTGACAGCTTATATCGGCAAGGGTTTCGCAAGTCTTTCTGACGACTCTAAGCTGTTCTTCCGCTGTTGCAGGGCTTCCGCTCTCCTGCAGCGCATTGCCGCCTAATGCTATGACGACTCTTGTTAAATTTGGCATAAATTTTCCTCCAATTTTTTGACTACGTGTCCTAAGCCATTGTAGCGACCATAACCGCTTTAATGGTGTGCATTCTGTTTTCAGCCTCATCAAATACCTTTGAGTGTTTGCTTCTGAATACCTCATCGGTGACTTCCATTTCAGTCAATCCGTATTTCTCGTATATTTCCTTCCCTATTTCTGTTTCCCTGTCATGGAATGCAGGCAGACAGTGAAGAAATATCACATCTGGATTGCCTGTCTTTCTAATCATGTCCATATTGACCTGGTAAGCTTTCAATTGTTTTATTCTTTCTTCAAAATGAGCCTCTTCACCCATTGACACCCAAACATCCGTGTAAATCACATCGGCGTCTTTCACACCTTCTTCAATGTTGTCAGTCAACTCGATAATAGCGCCTGTCTCTTTGGCTACCTCTCTCATTTCTGCCACCAGCGCCTCAGAAGGGAATAGCTCTTTAGGTGCCACACCTACAAAGTGCATGCCCATTTTTGCTGCGCCGATCATCAATGAATTGCCCATGTTGTTTCTCGCATCTCCCGCATAGACAAATTTCACCTTGTTCAATGGCTTGTTGACATGCTCCATCACTGTCAAAAAGTCAGCCAGTATCTGAGTCGGATGATATAAATCCGTCAAGCCGTTCCATACGGGTACGCCTGCATACTTGGCCAGACTGTCGACCGTCTCTTGCTTGAATCCTCTAAACTCTATGCCATCATAGTATCTTCCAAGAACTTTTGCTGTATCCTCTACCGACTCTTTCTTGCCCATTTGGCTGTTTGTCAGGAATGTGACATTTGCGCCCTCGTCAAAAGCAGCAACCTCAAAGGCACATCTGGTTCTGGTGGAAGTCTTGTCGAAAATCAGAACGATATTTTTGCCACGAAGCAAATCATTCTTGATTCCTGCTCTTTTTTTTCTCTTCAGATCCGCTGACAAATCCAGCATATACTTGATTTCTTCCGGTGTGAAATCTTTTAAGGTTATGAAATTTCGTCCTTTTAAATTTACTGGCATTTTAACTCCTCCATTATTTATGCAATATTATGCAATATTATGCATTATATTAATTTTTTATCCGTATAATTATATGCTATCTCAGCCCAAAAATCTACTCTCTTATCAATGGCATGCTCATGCATCTCGGTCCGCCCCTGCCTCTTGAAACCTCCGAGCTTGGCATGACATAGGTTTTGACGCCCCTGTCTTCAAGCAGCTGGTTGGTGACATAGTTCCTTGAGTAGACAATAACCTCTCCCGGTCCAATAGCCAAGGTATTGGAGCCATCATTCCATTGCTCCCTTGCGGCATCTATCATGCTGTTTCCGCCGCACTTGATTAGCTCCACATTATCGATTTCCAGATATTTTGACAGTATGTTCTCAAGCATGTCCCGCTCCTCATCAATCTCTATTTTTCCGTCTTGAAGCGTTAGGGAATAAACTGTGATGGCGTGTTGAATATTTGGGTGAATGGTGAACTTGTTATGATCCACCATCGTAAATACGGTATCCAGATGCATAAAGGATCTCATTTTTGGAATATCGAATGCTAAAATCCTGTTGAACTCATTGTCTGAATTCAAGATCCTCTCCGCGAATATTTCTATGGCCACCGGATCCGTTCTCTGGGATATTCCCACTGCAATGATATTTTCGTTGAGTATCAGTATATCGCCGCCCTCAAGGGAGAACTTGTCAGTTCTGTCATACCATAAGGGTATATTGTGTGGCGCGAAATCAGGATGGTGATTGATTATGTATTTTGTGAAAAGAGTTTCTCTATTCCGTGTAAAGGTTTTCATCCTGTGCAAGGATATACCGTTTGCGATTGAAGCGAATGGGTCCCTGGTGAAATAAAGATTAGGCATAGGATCTATAATAAAAGGGTAGTCATTATCCAGATAATCCTTCAGGCCTCTTTTCGAGAAGTTTTTAAACTCATTTTTCCTTAGGCCTGCCATCATCTTGGCGACTAGCTCCTTCTCTTCCATCTCCATAAAATATTGCTTAAGTCCTTCAAATCTTCTCTTGTTCCAAATATTGGCCTCTTCTAGATATTCCTCGATGAACGTTTCCCTGATAGCGCTGTCTAGTATGGATTCTGTCGCCAGGTCTTCAAGATAGACAACCTCGACACCATTGTTTCTCAATATGTTCGCAAACTCATCATGTTCCTCTTGCGCTATCTTAAGATAAGGTATGTCATCAAACAATAACCGTTCCAGGTATTCCGGCATCAAGTTCTCAATTTCCTGTCCTGGTCTGTGCAGCAGTACTTTTTTCAACCGTCCAATTTCACTTGTTACGTTAATTGGTTTCATAGGGACACCTCTTTTATATTATTAACTACATTTTATGAAACGTCATTTCAAATGTCAAGGGTTTTCTGAATATTATACATATTCGGCATAATTATTCGTTAATTTCCAGCTTGTCGATTTTGTTCTGAATTTCATTGACCGATTCCGTCAAACTGCTGATCATCAGATTATAGCCCTTGTGTTCCAATCTGCTTTTTGGTCCGGAAAGGCTAATAACCGCCATCAGCTTTTTACTGAAGGAAAACACGGGTCTTCCGATGCAGTAGAGTCCATAGTCATACTCCTCGTCATCTATGGCATATCCTCTCTGAAGAATCTCCATTTTTTGCTTTTCAAAGTCCTCAAGCCGGGTAATTGATTTAATCGTTCTTTTTTTTGCGTTTCCTCTGTTGAAATAGTCTCTGATTTCATCATCCGGTTTATGCGATAGAAAAATTTTTCCAGATGAAGAGCAATTATAAGGTGCATCAGACACAAGTTTTGACAATAAAGAAGTCTGTTCCCCATTCTCTCTATCAATAATCAGAGATTGGTTATCGTAATCTATTGCAAGATTAACGGTTTCACCCACTCTGGCCGCCAGTTTCTCCATGTAAGGCTTGGCGATTGTATAGACATTGATGTCCCTTTTGACCCTGTCGCTGTATTTGATGAATTTCCCACCAAGGGTATACTTTTCTGATTCATGCCCCTTGGAGATGAATCCTCCCTTGGCCAAAGTGATCAGTATACGATAGACTGTAGCCTTAGGCAAGTTCAGTTCGTTGGATATTTCTGAAACCCCCAGCTCTCTGTTGGCTGTGAAGATGAGATCCATAATCTCAACAGCCCTTTCAATCATGGTTATATAGTTGTAATCTTCTTTCAATTTTCCACCTCCGGTCAGTCAAATTATATCATTGTTGAAACAACGTTTCAATATGTTTGTCAAGAAATTAGTCAGGATTTTAACCATGATTTAACCTTAATTGCGTTGTAATATTTTCCATTTCATGTATAATAGCCTTATTATGCATAAAGGGATTGAAAAAACGATGATTGATTTACATATTCACTCAGATTTATCAGATGGAACCGATTCAATAGAGGCTATTGTTGAGATTGCCCGACTAAGTGGCATCAAAGAATTTTCCCTGACTGACCACGATACTGTCTCAGGTATCAACCGAATATCATCTATTGCCTCACAATATGACATGACTGTCATCCCTGCCATCGAACTGACCTCTGTCTCCAATGGTCACTCGATTCACATGCTGGGTTATCTGATCGATCATGCTAATCGACAACTATTGGATTTCATAAAAATAACCAATGAATATACCACAAAGTATTCACTGGATATGATTGCAAAGCTCAAGAGGCTGGGTGTGATTGATTACAGCGCTGCAAGAGTTGAAAAACTCATGTCCTTCAAGGACAGTATCTATCTTTCTGATTTGATCAAGGCTATGATTATAGATGGGCATCCTTACACTTTAAAGGATTGGCCTGCTTTTTACATGCGAACCTATAACCGATTCTCCTATACTTTCCCTGAGAGATTTCCTTTTTCTTCAGCAGATGCCGTCGAGATTATAATCGAAGCCGGAGGGATACCCGTTTTTGCCCATCCTGCCCGACTGGGAAACGAGGATCTGAAGGAAATGGATAAACTACTGCCTCATGGTCTAGGTGGGGTTGAGGTTTATTACCCATACCATGATGATAAACTAAACAAGAGATATAATGATTTTGTATCTAAACATAATCTCGTTGCCACCGGTGGCTCCGACTGGCATGGTGATTTTACGACCTGGGACGCCATAATTGGCCAGTATGGGATAAAGGACACCAAGCTCCTTTACCAATTTGCCGATGCCAGGTAAATGGGGTTCTAAATCTTATTGATTGAGATATTTATTCACCATGTTTATTGAGATGTTCGCAGCACGTGCTATCTCCCTAAAAGTCATGCCTGTGTTGTCCCTCAGCTTTTTGATGGATTTTTCATTGACGCCTCCATCATTGAGAAATACTCTTTCTGCAATCTTCTTTCTTCTTGCTTCTCTTGCTTCATCTGTGTCTAGATAAAGATTTTCATCATCTCCCCTGTGCAGATTGATGAAATTTCTCCTAAAGTTTTCTCGTTCTGGACAGATATTGGTTTTGACAAACTCCGAATCAACCATCAAAGGCGTTTCATAGAAGTATTCCTTATAGCTGCACCATTTGTACTGGTAAGGATCCTCCACCATTTTCGCCTCCAGTGGATTGAGATGAATGTACCGAATAAGCCCGAGAAAATAACGGTCGTCTTCTACAGTCTCGCTTCTAAATCGATCCTGGAAGACATGCCCTACCTTGTTTCTGTTTCTGTTGTAGTAAACAGCGTACTTTTGATTGATCATTTTCATGAACTCGTTAATGGGTACAGTTTCTTCCTTCACCAACAGATGGCAATGATTGTTCATAATGCAGTAGGCATAGATTTTAAATGGATACTCGTCCTTCACTTCCTTGATTATATTGTAAAGCTTACCCTTATCCTGCTCCTGTTCGAAGATTCGGTTTTTGTTGTTTCCTCTGAGCATGACATGATAGATGCCAGTTGCGCTTTTTTCTCTTTTCACTCTAGGCATTTGAATAACTCCTTTTTCTTGGCTTATAACTGATTATATCATGCTCAAAAAACAAAAGGAACCGTCCCTTTTGT
>DMAP01000260.1 GCA_003446975.1 Clostridiales bacterium
AGAGAATGAAGAAGCTGCGGATATATTTCTGGATTCAAGCGTGATTCCCGGTTGGGCAAAGGGCGTCATCGGAGCTGTTTACGAGGCAGGGTATATTCTAGGTTATCCGGATGGCACATTCAGATCGGATGATTTTATTACTAGAGCAGAGTCTGTATTTATGATTAACAATGCGGTTTTTGTAGAGCCGGATGAAGAAGAACCTGTAGTAGATCCATTGCCACCAGGCGGTGGTGGAGGCGGAGGAGTTACACCACCACCTTCAGAAAGCAACTACGGATTCAGATTGATAAAGGGAAGCAACACCTATCTAATAGGCGAGAAAGTGTATGCCGATAATACAACACTTTCATTTGATATGATCAGCACTATATTTGATGAGAATATTGGAGATTATCCAGATGCGGTTGATCAGTATACCGGATTTTTTGAAAGAGCGTTGGCAAAAGAAACAGACAATGGCAATCCATATGCCCTATCTTTGGCAACCAGAATAAAGTATCACAATACTTTGAATAGCACCACACCACCACTAAAAGCTTTCATAGGAACGGAAATACTTGCAATAGTGGATGACGTGGTTGCTGGCGGAAATGCTACTGTGGAACAAATAAGAGAGTTTGCCGAAATCATGGCAGCCTCGTCATTGAGTGATCTGGTGGATGATTTGGCATTATTGTATCCGACGGAAACAACGCCTTTGGGATTTGTGTTTACAATATATGGAGAAATTGGAACATCTGATGAGTATGTCATTAGTGAACTAAAAGCTACTTTTGAGAGTAAATATGGCAACATGATGCTAGATGAAGTTGCAGGAGAGATTTTGATTTCTCTGACACATGGAGATGAGACAATATCTTTTGAAATTGTGGTTTTAGTTGATCCGAGTTGACATTAATAAGAAATATGCTATGAGTGTGATGGAGGAGCCTGTGGGGCTCCTTCTGATAGAGAGTGAGAGATTATGAGAAAAATGAAATGTGTTGCCTTATTGATGGCAATGATGATATTTACTTCCACAATCACCTACGCAGCCGGATTTGCTGATGTGGGTGGTTTTGAATGGGCAGAAGGTGCAATTGCCGAAATGGACTCTAGGGGATTCATCAAAGGCTATGAGGGTGGCATTTTCAAACCATCAAAGGAACTGACAAGAGCTGAACTGGTGACCATCATCAACCGTATGAATGGCTTGACTGCAAAAAAAGATGTTACATTTTCAGATTTGACGGAGAGTCATTGGGCTTATACTGAGATCGAAAAAGCCTTGTCAAAAGGATACATATCAGGATTTCCTGACAATACCTTCAGACCGGATCAGCCGGTAACCAGAGAGCAGTTTGCAACAATCATAAACAACCTTTATGAGCTGGATGATGGACTTCAGGCTGGTAGTATTACAGACGGTCACTTAATTGCTGAATGGTCTAAACTCGCTATTGAAAGGATAATGGCAAATGGCGTCATGCAGGGTTATCCGGATGGTACATTCAGAAGCGCTGGCAAAATAACAAGAGCTGAGGGTGCCGTTGCATTATACAATCTGATAAAGAGTGGATTGAAAGCAAGAGAAACAGTAGGCTCAGGCGGTGCAATCGGCGACGATTCCAATGGAGAAAGCATCCCGGGAACAGGCATTTCCGAAGAAGACCAAGTAATTATCGACCACCTGAAATCAGTTGTCACCAAAATGAAATCTCGGGTTATCCCGATTCTAACCACGGATTTACAAGTACAATCAGCGAATATAATCATAGATTCAATTGAATTGTATATAGATGATATGGATTATGATATCAGCGGTGATGTACAAGAGGCTAAGGAACTAGGATCAAGAATGACCGATGAAGAGAAGCAGACGTTCAAGAATGCAATTACCGGCAACATTTTGTTAAAAGAGCTGGTGACACTCAACAACAAGTTTCAATTACTAGAATACTAAATGGATTGAATTGAGTTTTAATTTCATAGAAACCAAGGATATAGAACCTTGGTGTTATTTCTCATGATATAGGACTTTGTGGAGGAACATAATGGATCATATGGAAGACACAATTGAGCTAAGAGAGCTTTTAGACATAATGCTCAACAGGAAGAAAATGATAGCGGTCATTGTTGTGCTGGCTTTACTTATGGGGGTCGGTTACACCGTGTTTTTGGTCACGCCCAATTATAAATCGGATACAACTCTAATGGTTAACAGCTCAAAAGGTATTAGTGCTGGAGACATAGCCGCGAGCTTCGATCTGGGAAGTTTAAATCTAAGCCAAAAACTGGTTGTGACATATGGCGAGATTGTGAAGTCGAGGATTGTACTCGAGCAGGTTATCAACCGTCTTGAGCTGGATATGAGTTATGAGAGTCTTCTCAGAAAAACAACGGCACAACAGGTTGGCTCCACGGAAATACTAAGAATATCTGTAACGGATACAGATCCGGATAGGGCTGCTCTCATAGCCAATACCATAGCCGATGTTTTTGTCAAGGAAGTCATGCGGATCCTGAAAGTCAACAATGTGGAGACCATAGACAGCGCTATCGCAATGCCAAGACCTGTCAATGTCAGAATGAGTTTGAATGTTGCTATTTCGTTAGTTTTGGGTTTGATGACAGGTGTATTTGTCGCATTTATGCTGGAGTATCTGGACAATACAATCAAAACACCTGAAGATGTAGATAAATTCCTGGGGATTCCTGTATTGGGTTCCATACCCGATGTGGATCAGGTTGCAAAAAGATAGGAGGAGATCAATTGAAAGATATTATTGTACATAAACAGCCAAAGTCTCCTGTATCTGAAGCCTACAGGGGAATCAGGACCAACATCAGCTTTGACAATGTTGACAAATCATTCAAATCAATTCTGGTCACAAGTCCAAAAGAAGGAGAAGGCAAGACCACAACCCTATGCAACCTGGCCATGACTTTTGCTTTATCAGGCAACAAGGTGATAGTTGTTGACACGGATTTGAGAAGACCCAAATTGCATAAGTTATTGGAAATAAGCAATAAAAACGGATTGACCGATATTTTGCTAAAAGGTGATGACTATAGAAAGTATGTCAATAGTTCAGTGCATCCAAACCTGGACCTGATTACATCAGGCACTATACCTGACAATCCCTCAGAAATACTAGGATCTGATGCGGTGAAGCGACTTGTGGAACAACTTAAAAAAGATTATGATTATGTTTTTTTGGACACACCGCCAGTCGTACCGGTAAACGACGCAGTTATCATGTCAACCTATATTGATAGGGTTATTCTCGTTTTGGCATCTGGCGAGGTAGAAAAGGAAGTGGCTGTTGAAGCTGTCAGGGATCTACAGAAGGTTGGTGCAAAAATACTGGGCACGGTTCTAAACAAAGTTCCAATCAATAAACAAAAATACAATTACTATTATTATTACAGCAATGAGTTGGGTGATAAATAAATGATTGACTTGCACTGCCATATATTGCCACAAGTGGATGATGGGTCTGAATCTCTTGTAGAATCGATGGCCATGATTGACATTGCTTACAATGACGGCATCAGGACAATTGTGGCAACGCCTCACCGCAATCACCCGGTTGATTTTAGAAACAGAGAAAGCATTGAAGAAACTTTTCAGCTTTTGGTTTCCAAGGTCAAGAATCAGTATCCTGATATGAAGTTGTATCTAGGATCGGAGCTATTTGTCTCAAAAGATTTTCTGGAAGTTTTGGACGATAAACCCTATAATCTAACAATAAATGGTTCGAGATATGTGCTGATAGAATTTGATGTGTCAGCATCTTTTTCGTTTATACAGAGCGCCATCCATGAGCTGCTAGTAAGAGGCTATATTCCTATACTGGCTCATGTGGAATACTATGAAGCGCTTTTTGATCAGTTCGAACGAATTCGAACATTGAAAGATGAAGGGGTCGCCATTCAAGTCACGTCATCAAACCTGATCGGGAAGAATGGCTTAAAAATGCAGTCCTTTATCAAACGCCTGATCGCTATGGGGATGGTTGACTTTGTGTCATCTGATGCCCACAGATCCACCTATCGACGACCTTTGCTGAAAGATGCTTATAATCTAACAGCCAGCTGGGTGGGTGACAATGAAGCCCAAAGGATATTTATTGACAATCAACAAGCTGTGATTGACAATGAGTCATTGTTGATTTCCAATATAAGGACGATGAATCAGGTAAAAAGCAGCAATCGTCATCTAAATAGATATCTAGCCATTGCTGCGATATTGGTTTTAGCAGGCGTGATATTTATCATAACTTCAGGTGGCATCAACGGTTGGAATGACAGTGGGGTGGAACCAACAACAACTGGCAATACAGAAGGAAACACTGAGACTACGATTGCCCGGACCGAAGAGAGCAGTGAGGCCATCGAAACTGCAATCTCAGGTGAAGAGACTAGCGCATTCGCTACGGAACAATCCTCTGAAAAAGCAACAAATCCATCAAAAGAGGCCATAGAAGAGGCATATCTTGATAGACTTCTAACTTACCAACAAGAATACGAGGATGAACTAGATAGAATTGTAGGCTTGATTAAAGAAGCCAGAGAAGTCATATCCGATGATAACGAACGTAAGCGTGTCGTAGAGGGCTATCTGGGTGATATCATCAATTTGGAAGAGCAGGCTGACATACGCGTCTATCAAGCCTTGTACGAGTTGCAGAATGAACTGGAATCATATCGGTATGATGTTTCCATTGTTCAGGAGATGCGTGACGAATACCATCGCATCAAAGAAGAAAAAACACAGTATTATTTAAATCAAATATAGAAAACAAAAAACAAAAAGAACCGTCCCTTTTGTTTTTTGACAGCTATTACAAAATGTGCTAGTATAATAATTTAAGAAATCGTTTTCCTGGAGGCTCGCAATGAAGGTCAAAATCAACTTAATCATACTGTTTCTTCTGATTTATTTTTTGATTATTTCAGGTTTGAAATCCAACACTTTGGATGGTTTTGCGTCACAACAGGAGAAAGTTGTTTATAAAAGCGCTTCAGAATATGATTATCCCCCATTTTCTGTTGTGACAGATGGAAAAGCCGACGGGTTTTCAGTAGAGCTATTGAAAGCTGTCGCCAATGAAATGGGAATAGAGATTGAGTTCAAGGTGGATTATTGGGACACGATTAAAACCGAATTGGAAGATGGGAAGCTGGATGTGCTGCCTCTTGTAGGATATGCAGAGGAGAGAGAGAAGTATTTTGACTTCACGGTCCCCTATATTGTCATGCGTGGCAATATTTTTGTGCGGAAAAACTACACGGAAATAAATTCGGAAGACGATTTATACGGCAAAGAAATCATTGTCATGAAAGGGGATAATTCCCAAGAGTATGCAGAGAGGATGAATTTCACCGAACATCTGATAATGGTCGATACTTATACAGAGGCATTTGAATTGCTTAGCTCCGGTCAACATGACGCTGTCTTGGCTCAAAGTCTTGTTGGTCAAAAGCTGATTAATGATTTAAAAATAACCAATATCGAAGCTGTTACACGGATGGCGGATAATGGTATTGATAGAATCAAAGTCTCCCTGGAAGGCTATGAGCAAAAGTTCAGTTTCGCTGTTAAAGAAGGAGATAAAGAACTTCTTGCCCTACTGAATGAAGGATTGGCAATAGTATCTGAAAACGGCACTTATGAAGCACTGTATATCAAATGGTTTCCCTTTTTAGTCGACACGACACCTGACTATAGACAAATTGCCTATTATTTTTTTACAGCATTGGTTATAGCGATTGTTGCCTTATTATTACTATCTTTATGGTTAATCAAAAAAGAGGTTAAAAGACAAACAGCTAAGCTGGAAAACAATCTTTTCAGAAACAATATCATGTTCAACGTCATGAACCAGGAGTATGACTCCATAGAAGATTGGCTGGATTATGTTTTGAATGAAATGATTAAGATGACAGATAGCGAGTACGGGTATATCTATTTGTTTGATGAAGAAACAAACGAGCTGATTCTCAACTCCTGGTCTAAAGGTGTAATGAAAGAGTGTTTGGTTGCCGAAAAACAATCTGTTTATCAATTGGAGACAACCGGTATATGGGGCGAGGTCATCAGACAGCGAAAACCGATGGTGGTCAATGATTTCAGTGCTGAAAACCCTCTTAAGAAAGGTTACCCGGAAGGCCATGTGAAGCTAAATAAATGGATGGCAGTTCCAGTTTTTGAAGATAATAAAATAGTCGCTACGGTTGGTCTGGCTAATAAACCGGAGGATTATGACGATAATGACATCTACCAGATAACCTCTCTGATGAGTGGTGTCTGGAATATGATCGAAAGAACCAAGTACAGAGATAAGGTGGAGGTGGAAAAAAACAAGTATTTATCCACATTGGTATCCATTGGAGATGGTGTAATGGTCGTTGGATTGAATGAAAGAATCGAAATGATCAACAAGGTTTGTGCTGAAATGACTGGATGGACAGAAGAGGAAGCGAAGGGGATGTATTACAAGGATGTATTCAGATTATCCCATGAGAATCCTGAGTATGATATCATGGATCCTATTGAAGAAGTGCTAAAATCGGGGATCAGCCATGAGTTGAGCAACCATGCCATGCTCACATCCAAGGATGGTACAGCTTTTATGCTGGAAGACAGCGCTTCTCCGATTATGAATTTGCATAATCAGATGCTGGGTGTGGTGCTGGTTTTTAGAGATGTGACACAGAAGCATAAACAGAGAAGACAGATTGAATATCTGAGCTTCCATGATTCACTGACTGGTTTATATAACAGAAGGTTTTTTGAAGAGGAAATGAAACGCCTTGACACACCAAGAAACTATCCACTGACAATTATTATGGCAGATCTGAATGGATTGAAGCTAACTAATGACGCATTTGGACACCATGAAGGCGATAAATTGTTGAAACAGACAGCTAGCCTCTTTAGGACTTATTTAAGATCTGAGGATATAGCAGCCAGGTGGGGTGGGGACGAGTTTTCAATTCTGATGCCTCAAACCACATCAGAGGACGCTGAGCGGATTGTACAGAGGATTATTAAAGG
>DMAP01000025.1 GCA_003446975.1 Clostridiales bacterium
TTTATAGGGATATTTTGCTCAAGCTTGGCGCTGATGTAAGTATAAGCGATTCCGGTGTAATGAAGGTTGACACGAGTAAAATTGAAAAATGTTTTATACCCAATGGTCTTACTAAAAAACTGAGGGCTTCTTACTATTTGCTAGGTGCAGGGCTTGGAAGATTCAAAGATGTGACGATCTCTTATCCAGGTGGGTGTGATATAGGTTTGAGGCCCATTGATCAACATATCAAAGGACTAGAAGCGTTAGGGGCTGTATTTGAAGTTAAAGAAGATATCATAAGGGTTAGCGCGGAGAAATTGATAGGCAATAAAATTTATCTGGATGTTGTCAGCGTAGGTGCGACAATCAATATTATGATGGCTGCTGTTTTTGCTGAGGGAAAGACGGTTATAGAAAATGCCGCCAAAGAACCCCATGTCGTTGATACGGCAAACTTTTTAAATGCCATGGGAGCTACTATCAGAGGAGCAGGAACAGATGTTATCAGAATTACCGGTGTCGAAGAGCTCCATGGCGGAGACTATAGCGTCATACCGGACCAGATTGAGGCTGGAACTTATATGATAGCTGCCGCAGTGACTAAAGGAGATTTGATTATAAACAATATCATACCAAAACATTTGGAACCTGTAACAGCGAAGTTAAAGGAAATGGGGATGAACATAGAAGAGTATGGCGATTCTCTTAGAGTCCACTTTGAAAAGGACTTGGTTCCAGTCAATATAAAAACCCTGCCCTATCCGGGATTTCCGACAGATCTTCAGCAACCGATGACAGTGTTACTTGCAATGACTAAAGGAGACAGCATTGTCATAGAAAGCATTTTTGAAAATAGATTCAGATACATAGACGAGCTGGTGAAAATGGGAGCACAGATTAAAGTGGAAGGCAGATCAGCTTCCATAAAGGGAGTGGAAAGACTTGGGGCCACAGAGGTGAAGGCAACGGATCTGAGAGCAGGCGCCGCAATGGTGGTCGCATGCCTGGCGGCTGATGGCGTATCAACAGTCAAAGACATATTTCACATAGATCGGGGATATGAGTTTATCGAAAACAAATTCATGAATCTCGGCGCGAAGATTAGAAGAGTTGAAGACGAGGATCAATCAATATGAGATTTTGCTCTTTGTTCAGCGGCAGCAGTGGAAATTGCAATTACATAGGGACCGATAACACAAACCTTTTGGTGGATATAGGGCTGAGTGGTATTAGAATACAAAACGAGTTGAAAAAAATCAACATCAACCCTGCAGATATTGATGGCATCATTGTTACCCACGAGCATATAGATCATGTCCAAGGCGTTGGTGTTTTTTCAAGAAGATTTGACATTCCTGTCTATGCTTCTGTGAAAACATGGGGAGCTATGGCATGCAAGGTTGGTCAAATAAAGGAAGACAATATACGCTACCTGGAAGCTGATCAAGAATTATTGATTAAGGATTTGACTATCACTCCTTTCAATATTTCCCATGATGCAGTGGAACCATTTGGGTTCAATATATCAAATGGCGTGAAAAAAATCAGCCTATTGACTGATACCGGGTGCACCAATGATTATATCAGAAGTAGAATTGCCGGGTTCGACCTGTTGCTTCTCGAATCAAACCATGATGAGGAACTTCTAAAAGTAGGTTCCTATCCTTGGGTACTGAAAAAAAGGATTATGAGCGAATTTGGTCATTTGTCAAACGAAACTGCCGCTTTTTTTCTTCTTGTAGTATTGAAGAAGGGTGGCGAACATGTTTTTTTAGGCCATTTAAGCAAGGAAAACAATTTTCCTGAGTTGGCCCAGAAAACGGTGGAAAACATATTGCAGAAAAACAATATAAAAGTTGGCTGTGATGTTATGATTAATATGACTTTCAGAGACAGATCCAGCAGGATGCAGGAAATCTAACAAATTCAGATGAAATTAAGATAGCATTTATAACATGTAGCTTGAGGAGGTATAGTGTTATGGATAGCGAAGAATTAAAAAATGAAAAAGAAATAAGAGATGAAGTAGAAGTAAATTATGTATCAAATGAACATTCGATTGCACCGGATGAGATGGGAAGTCAGGTTGTTGGGAATGCAGTCAAAAAAGATAGAAAAGGCCTGAAATATTTCTTCTCAGGTTTGGCTGGTGCGTTACTTGGCCTGCTAATTGGTGCGGGTGGTTTGTACTACTATTTAGAAACCAATTTCATACCTTATTCTGATATTTCGGCAGAAGGTGTCAGACAAATCAATATCAGCACCACCGATAACATCTATTATGCGGTGGCTGTAGCTGAAAAAGCTATGGATTCTGTTGTGGGAATAGTTACGAGATCTCCTAACAGAAACGCATTATTTGGATCCCAATACTCGGAAGGGATGGGGTCAGGTGTCATAGTCAATTCAGATGGTTATATATTAACCAATTCTCATGTCATCGCGGATGGCTCTGCAGAGTCTATTGTAGTGAAGTTTATTGACGGATCCGAATTGCCAGGTGAAGTCCTTTGGAATAATGTCACGCTGGATTTAGCAGTTGTCAAGGTTGATAGGAAAGGCTTGCAAGCCGCGGAACTAGGCGACAGCGATGATTTGGTCATAGGTGAGCCGGTTATTGCCATTGGCAATCCATTGAACCTGGAGTTGGATAGAACTGTAACCAATGGAATCATTAGCGGTCTCAACAGATCTATAACCATTGAAAACAACGCTGTGATGAAACCTTTGATTCAAACCAATGCATCTATCAATCCTGGAAATAGTGGAGGACCTTTACTGGATGCTCAAGGAATGGTTATCGGGATCAACACCGCCAAAATTATTTCAGCTGAGGGGTTGGGTTTTTCGATACCTATAAATGTTGCTAAAGACATCGTCGAGGAAATCATTAGAGATGGCACTTTTTCCGATGTATACGTTGGTATTAGAGGTGTGGCGATAGATGTCTACGAGAGACAGTTAAATGTCAATCTATCAGCAGAGTATGGTATTGTTGTGATTGAAACATTGGCAAACTCACCGGCCCAAAATGCATCGTTGAATGCTGGAGATGTTATCCAAAAAGTAGATGGTCTACCTCTTAAGGACATGGGGGATCTGCAGAGAGCTTTATTCAAATATAAACCCGGGGACAGTGCTACCTTTGAGATCATTAGAAATGGACAAGTAATGGAGATTGAACTTACTTTTGACAAAAAACCTTCAGGGTTTTAGTGACTTATATCAGGAGGACAACCATGAGTGGAGTGCTGGTAGCTTATTACACTAAAAATGAACATTGCACAAAAATAGCCCATGAGATAGCAACCAAGCTACACGGAAGGGTTGACCGCATAACTGACTATAACCGTTATAAAGGAACTTTAGGTGGCTTCATAGGCGTATTAGACGCATATTTTGAAAAAACCACAAGAATCAAGTATGAGATGAATCCTGAAGATTATACGGCGGTGGTCATTGTTTCGCCTGTTTGGGCCGGCAATTTACCGCCGGCAGTCAGATCATATACAAATGAAAACATTGGGAAGATGAAAAACTACGGCTTCATACTCTCGGACGACAAACCGGTACGCAAGAAAACTATAAAGCGTTTCTGTCAACAAATGCCTGAAGCACTAGCCGAGTTCTCGACGCTGGATCAGGATATTGATCAGGAAATTTTTCAAAAGTATCTGGAAGATTTTGCTGATAGAATACGAATCATTATTGAAAAGGAAGATTACTATGGAAAGAATAATACACGCCTGTGAGGAACATGTTGACATGGCAATAGATGATTATGTCAATGAGTTTGAAGAGGCACCTGAGGTTTTGAAGGATGAAGTCACTCAATGTCATTACTGTCAGCATAAGGCAGTATATGTCATAAAAAAACCTGAAGAATTTTGTTGATTTTATACTAATACCTTGATTATTGTTTTACATAGTGATATAATATCAAAGCTTATATCCTTGCTCTAATTAAAGAGCCTTAAGTCCAAAAGGAGGTGAATACATTGAAAAAGTACGAAGGAGTTTTTATTTTTGTACCTAATTTAGAAGAAGAGGTCAGAAAAGCTGAAATGGACAGAATCAGGTCTATTGTTGAAAGCTTTAAAGGCACAGTTGAAAAATTCGAAGAGTGGGGTCAGAGAAGACTAGCTTACGAGATTAAGAAAACTAAAGAAGGTTACTATGCGATTATGAACTTCACATCAGATGCAGATGCTGTCAATGAAATTGATAGAATTAGCAAAATCAATGAGAAAATGTTGAGACACATGATCACAAAAGACGAAAGATAATAGGGGAGTATAATGAATAATGTTGTATTAATAGGAAGACTGGTTAGAGATCCCGAGCTTAGATTTATCCCATCAAGTGGTATGGCGGTAACAAATTTTACCTTAGCTGTTGACAAGGATGTATCGAAAGATAAGAAAGCTGAGTTTACTGCTCAAGGAAAACCAACTGCTGATTTTATTCCGGTTGTTGTTTTTGGTAAAATGGCTGAAGCATGTGCCAATTATCTTGCAAAGGGTAGGATGACTGCTGTATTCGGAAGAATTCAAACAGGTTCATATACTGCAAATACAGGTGAAAAGAAATATACGACTGATGTGTTGGCCACTAAAGTCGAGTTTATCGAATGGGGAGATAAAAATACATCAGGAAACAAGGGTCAATCCAAACAATATGATGGTGGCGACAGTTTCCCTGATTTTTCAGACGATGATATTTTCCAACCTGCTGACGATGACGATATTCCATTTTAAAGGAGGTTCAAAAGATGTCTGCATTTAACAACAAAAGAAGAAGACCACGTAAAAAAGTGTGTAATTTCTGTAAAGATAAAGTTGATTATATTGACTATAAAGATATAAACAAATTGAGAAAATATACCACAGAGAGAGGTAAGATATTACCTAAGAGAATAACTGGAACATGTGCAAAGCATCAAAGAATGGTGACTTCAGCTATTAAAAGAGCGAGAAGTATCGCACTTCTACCATATTCAATAGACTAAACATTAAGCCGCATTTATTGCGGCTTTAAATTATCTGAATGATGAGGATTGACAAAAATGAAGAATGACACAAAAATGACCTTATTGATGCTAATGGCAACTGTGTTTTGGGCAGGGGCCTTTATTACCGGAAAAATGGGGGTTTATGCCTTAAGCCCACTTGTTCTCACATTTTTGAGGATGTTTTTTTCTGCAGTCATCATATTCCCGATAATGGTGGTCACTGAGAGGGACAATTGGCGCATCAAATTATCCAGTGTCAAGTATGCTGTGTTGACAGCTGGTGTAGGGATGATTGGATATCATATGTTTTTTTTCTACGCCTTAAGATATACAGATGCATCAAAGGCTTCAATGATCAATGCTATCAATCCCTTGCTCACAGCTTTGATGGCTGTTATTTTTCTCGGTGAAAAACTGACACCGCGAAAAATATTCTTT
>DMAP01000402.1 GCA_003446975.1 Clostridiales bacterium
TATTACTTACAATCTCTTGGTTTTTCTTTTCAATTTTCATCAAAAGTCTCCTAAAAAATTCTAATAGCAAAAATTGCTTGAACTTTAATTCTAATTCACTCGTTTCCATTGGTAAACAACACCACCACTACTTCCCTCAACACCAGTTATGTTTTCATTGATATCAATTGTAAACCTAAAAATGGTGTTTTCATGCTCCTTATAATGAAATTGGATATCACTCACCGGTAGCAGTTCATATGTCGCGCCATCTCGATGTTGTACATAAAGCTTATCATTCTGTTGATACAACACAATTCCGGAACCTTCCTCATCCACGTATGTACCGGTATATTTTCTAAGCGTATCTGGATTGATATTGATTACTTCTAGTTCACCTGGAAAAATATAATTTTCTCCCAATAATATTGCTGACATAACACCTGATACCTCATAAAGAGCATTGTTGTCAGCATTGTTGGTCAAAAAAATCAAAGTATAATCATTCTCAGGAAATTTTATCATCAATGAAGTATAGCCTCCACCACCGATGCTTCCCCCATGACTTATCATTTGATGGCCATATAACTCGGAAATTCGCCATCCATATCCGTAACCGTTGCTTAAATCACCCCAATGTGGTTTGAACAACTCATTTGTTGATACCTCCCCCAATAATTGATTGCTATCAAGGGCCCTGCTATACTTAAACAAATCCTGTACAGTAGAATATATATTTCCACTGCCTAAAATTGCGGAGAAATTATAAATTTGCAATTGTTCATTTTTATTCAAATCAATATGATATCCTATTGATTGGTTGGCATGATAAGAGGCATCATTGCCGCAGATGGAGTCAGCCATACTCAATGGTTTAAATAAGTTATTTTCAATGTAATCATTGTACGATTTGCCTGATACTTTTTCAATAATTGCAGCTAACAATTGATAACCTGCATTACTATATCCGTACGACGTTCCTGGTTGAAACATCAGAAAAAGCTTATTGATGTAATTAATGTTATCTTCCAACGGAACATATGTTTCCCCTTGAACCTTCCCATCCCAGGGTAATCCAGAAGTATGAGTCAACAAGTGGTGTATAGTTATTTCATCCCCATATCTATTGCCATCCAGATATTTGGAAATCGGATCATTGACATCGATTAATCCCTTTTCCTGCAGCTGCATTATAGCTAAAGCCGTAAAAGATTTCGTTATGGATCCTATAGCAAATAGTGTATTTGGTTGGTTTGGGATGGCGTTTTTATAATCTGCCATTCCATATCCTTCTTCCAACAAAATTCGATCTCCCTTGGCTACCAATATTGAACCACTATACTTATAACTGCACTTTTCATTATACGCTATCATAAACTCTTTCAACTCAACTGTCTTGTCATAGCTATCCATGCAAGCCATCATTAAGTAAGATATCAATACCATCAATATGCTCAAAACAACTAAATGAAATAACTTTCTTAATCTCATTTTACTGCTCCCAATAAACAATTCATTTTGTAATCACTATGTCTTCAATAGAAGTATATTCCAAGCCCACTAGAACCTCTGTATTAAGTTGAATTTGAACTCCGATTCTGCCACCGCTAATCACAATTTCATCATGTAACAGCGCTGACTGATCTATTACTGTCTCATATTGTTTTTTCATCCCAATTGGACTACATCCACCACGCACATAGCCGGTTACTTTAGTGATGTCCTTAACTGGAATCATCTCCACTGATTTCTCGCCAAAAACCCTTGCTGCTTTCTTTAAGTCCAACTCATCCATAACAGGAACTAAGCAGATATAGTATTCTTTAGACTTTCCTTGAATAACCAATGTCTTGAATACGAGACTTTCAGAAATGCCCAACTTGCCAGCAACGCTCATTCCATCTAAATATCCATCACTCTCATAAAAATGGGTTATATATGAGATTCCACTTTTATCCAATATTCTCATGGCATTGGTTTTTTCTTCTCTTTTCATTACATGCCTCGTCTCTTTTCTTTGAAACCCAAAACTGTATAGTAAGTCTATACGACTTTTGTCCTAGAAGGTGTTACATCTTCTCTTATACATATCCAAATGACTACAGTAGAACGTTCAAAAGTAAATAAGAATTTATCTATGTGTTCACAAATCAATTATCGTATTGTAAGTAGCTTTTATGAATGCTTCCATATCAGTATGACCATAATACTTGATATGCATTACCTTGTTTCCCTTAGCTGCAAATATTTCCTTAACGCCATAACCTTCATTGATAATTAGCATGTCAAAATCAGTATGTTCAATTTCAATGTATCCATCACCATTATAGGCTTGACCATATCGTTTTATCAAATCCGAAACAAGACTTTTACCTAAACTTGACACTCGTAGTTGATAAAACCAAGTATGGATGCTTGGAGAATAGATACCACTGTTATCATTCCATTTCATATTTGGAACTTTACCATATTCATGAGACCGAATTTGAACTGGGGCTAACAGGCTCCACTTTTTTGTGTAAATGTTTATCCGTCTATCGACATCCGATGAATTTTGACGTATCAGATTGGGATTATTTTCAACATCTCCAAGCCTGACTATAGGCAAATCTATTGTATCCTCAGGTAAATCGTACGTTTCGCTAAATGCTATTTGCAAAAAAGGCATCACAACTAGATAGGAAAGTATAACAAAATATATTAATCCAACTGCAGTACTGGCTTTCTGTCGTTTCTTCCATGGTGCGCTATGATCAATAGGTTTGCCTTCAGTTAAGGATTTGCGTAAGACACGAATTGAAAATGCACCGTTAATCGAATCATATAACAGATAAGCTACTGATATGGAAAGAAGGATAAAAGTACTTGTTCCCTCTATTACCGTCAGTGTAGTTGTTCCATTAGGCAACCACACCGGTGTGGACAATATAACAGTCAGTATAACAGCATAGATGGTAACTATAATAACGTTTCTAAAAAGCTTTCTATTTAATTCCTGAAGTGAATATGCCTGCTCCGCAGGATCTGTATGCAGTTCAGGTGCATTAGCTTCAGTTAATGACGAGTAAACTTTGAAGTCACCATAACCTGTGACAAATTCCCATCCGCTCTCAGAATATAACTCCTTGAGATCTGAGTTGTTGCTACTATCTGGTATCGTGTCAATTCTATATCTAACTATCTTAGGCTCACCCTTATTAAATCTTGCAAAAGTTAGCCCCATCTTCACTAAATGCAACCCTTCAGCCGCCATGTCGCTAAACCAGCTTTCGTGCTCTCCAATTCGCCAATAATCCCCAGGACGAAACCGCCAAACAGTTTTACTCATGTAAGTCACCTTCCTTTAAAACGTTTCCATCACGCACCATATTCCTCAGTCGATTGTATTCTGCTTGAAGAGCATGTTCTCCTTCTTTGGTCACTTTGTAAGTCTTCCTCCGACCATCATCCTCTTCCAACACAATTAAGCCTTCTTTTTGCATACGGGAAAGCACGCCATATAAAGTCCCTGGGCCCATATGTAATCTGCCTTTTGAGACCTCTGTGATTGAATGCATCAATTGATATCCGTGATTTGGATTCATCAATGCAAGCAAAACATAATACATAGCTTCGGTCATTGGTCCACCATCATATCCCATTTCATTCACCCATTTAATATTATTGATTATTATGTCACGCGATATATCGTATCACATAATACTACCGTATTATATTGTTGATGTCAAGTAGTAGTATGTCGGATCTCTCATTTTATACTTCCATGAACCATTTGATGTTTCTCTTCAACTGTCTAACTGTTAAGTTTATTATTAACTCCTCAATGGCTGATAAGCTGGCAAGTATGCATGTTATGAACATCAAAATATCAAGATCAATAATATTGAATAGAATAGGGATGCTAATTAGTACAAGTCCTGTGGCTTTATTAGCATATGTATGAAGAAAAGCCAACTTTCGGTGCCTTATATATCCAACAATTAATGACGTAACACGTATAACAGTAATTCCTGAAATCCACATGATTGTATTCAGCGATAATTCAATTAATGGAATCATTATTATCAACATAATAATCACAAACAAAAAATCAGCAACGCTATCAAGTGTTGCTCCAAAATCGCTGGTTGTCTTCATTCTGCGTGCCAGGTATCCGTCCATCATGTCACTTAAACAAGCAGTTATATATACCAATACAAACAAAACTGAGTTCGATGATAACAGCAGCAACGTCGGGGCTAGGATAATCCTAGTTCCAGTGATAAGATTCGGTAGATTTTTAATATCAACCTTTTTGTTTTTAGAAATTGAAATATACGCTTGATTTATTTTCATTGTTTCAGATTAACAGTACTGTCTTAAATAACACTGAGTGCTGTATTAATAAATGATTAAACTTATTTTTGTAACCTTTCTACAAGGCTTCACACTTGGCTTGAACCATTTCTGCCAAACCCTTGGCGCTTATATCATTCAAATGGCAGCCATCTACAGTCAAGTGCAATCCTCTCTTTTTGCTTATATGTTTTCGCAGCAAGTAAACTGGTGTCAGCAACGAGTCAAGAACCATGTCCAAAGGCTCTTTGGTTATAAAGTAAGGTTCAATAATCCTGTATTGGTTTAACTTGTGTTTTTGCCAGCCGTTAAAGTCAATCAACCCAACGTCAAAATCAACTGCCACATTCTTAATAGCCAAGTTATAGTCATCGACCTCCCTATTTAACGCACTGCTTGTATTCTCTCCAATGCAAGGAATATTGATTAATGTGATGGATTTGTCAGACTTTATCAACTTGACTAATAATTGTCTATATCTATCTTCAAAGTGTGTCACGTCTTCACAGGGAAGTCTTCCACTTTTTATTAAACTTTCAATTCTAGCGCTCCATTTTAAGGAATAACCTGATAGAAACGGTAATAAAATATCATTTGTCCCAATTTGGATGATATAGCTTCGGGACTTATTTTTTTCTATCTGTAGTGCTATCCTGTTGCTCAATCCGATGAGTGTATCTCCACCCAGACCAAAGTTAGCGTAGTTCGGTTTGCTCTCTAGATGCTTCAAATATGAGACACCAGGGACTCCCTTTGTTATGCTATCCCCGAAGCATAAGTTCATCTTGTGATTCTCCTCTCATACATCTTGAATTTTGACAATATAATTACTTTATGATAATTCAAACTCATATCAGACTAGAAAAAAAATAATGCTACACAGATTTAATGATATTAATCATCGCTTTGAATGCAGCACTGTGACCAAATCCACTGGCTTGATTCACTGTTCCTGTAAAATACAAATCAGTCTCTGGATTATGAAAAGCAAATGCTCCTGTCTGTCCCCAAAATCCCAGCAACTCACCGATTGGTTTAAAGGGAGATATCAATCTTGGTGTCCATAGCTTCTCAAGCCCTAGACCGAAATAAAATTGTCCCGGAAAGTAAATCATATTCCAGTTTTTCTTTAGTTCCATTATTGTCTCTTTTGGGAAAAAGAAACCATTGAAAAAAGCCTTAAGAAAAATCATTGTTTCCTTAGCTGTTGAGACAATCCCGCCTTCAGCAGTGACAGAGGCCATATATTTCGGTGCATGGACTATTTGTTTTTTATAATAAAACGGTACAGGAGCATTGTCATTGATATCTTGATAAGCATATGTGTTCTGTAAATTCAGCGGTTTGAAAATATAGTCATCAAATGCATCTCCAATGGATTTTCCCGCAACCTTTTCTATGATGCCCCCTAATAATTGGTAATTCGTGTCTGAATAATTCACTTTCCCCGATTGACCTGGTTTAAACTTAGGTTTTAGACTTTTAACCCTTTCTAATGCTTTGTCTAGTGGCCATGGATCATCATTTCCATTTATCAGCCCATTCGCAGCTTCTCCTTTTGCTTTATCATAATAAAAATAATCGGGTATTCCTGATGTATTGCTTAATAGGTGTGTTATCGTGATTTCTTTTGTGTAATCAATGCCATCAAGGATATGTATTCCATTAATCAGTTGCTCAGGAAAATACTTGGTGACTTTGTCAGAAAAATCCAATCTGCTCTCTGCTCTAAGCATCAGCATAACCGCTGTAATATATAATTTGGTCACACTGGCAATATAATATTTGTCCTCTGCCACAATATTTCCTGCGCCACCGATCCATGATATGGAGTTGTCTCCACTTTCAACACAGAGCACCGAACCATAAACGCTCTTATTCTTCAGCATGTTCTGAGTCGTCTGCTCAAAAAATGATTCACTTAATTTGCTTTGCATAAAACCTCCTCACTGTTATAAAAAATTTTATTTTAATATTAGTCCAATCATAATGTATTGGAACTAAGAATTAAAGAATAAATTGCACAAAAATTTACTTTACATAGATTTATCATATTAGGTTCATTTTTTTCTTGAATTTGTAGTCAATAAATGTTAACATACAACTCGGGAATGAGGTTCTCCCTTAGCACAATGCTAAAACCGCTTGATAAGCTGATGACTTCTGTGTTCTTCACAGATTTATCAGTTTTTTTATTACAAAAAAGGAGATCTAAACATGCTATTTAGCTTATCGCTCATTATCATTATTGGTTTTACTCTCAGTGGTGTTCTCAGTAAATTAAAGATTCCAGGTTTATTGGGTATGATTTTAACCGGCATTCTGCTCGGTCCTTATGTTTTCAATTTAATAACGCCTGACATTCTCAACATATCTGCCGATTTAAGAGAAATCGCACTAATTGTCATACTGACAAGAGCTGGTTTGTCTATTGATATGAATGATTTAAAAAAAGTGGGTAGGCCTGCTTTTCTCATGTGTTTCGTCCCAGCAACACTTGAAATCGCTGCTGTTACATATTTGGCTCCCATCTTCTTTGAAATTACTTATATTGAAGCGGCTATAATGGGTACCGTACTGGCAGCAGTCTCACCTGCCATAATTGTTCCAAGAATGCTTCGCTTAATGTCATCAGGTTTTGGCAAAAGTAAAAACATTCCTCAGTTAATCATGGCTGGCGCTTCCGTTGATGATATTTATGTCATTATTTTGTTTGCTTCATTTATAGGGATGTATCAGGGTACAGGCTTTACCGCCTTATCATTGCTAGCTGTTCCAATTTCAATAATTGCTGGCCTATTTATCGGTATAGTTACTGGCTTGATTCTTGTTAGACTATTCAAGCGAATCCATATGAGAGATACAATAAAAGTACTCATTATTTTAAGCACTTCTTTCTTATTTGTAACCCTTGAAAACGTTTTAAGATCTTATGTGCCAGTATCAGGTCTATTAGCAGTAATGGCTCTAGGCGGTACAATTCTCAAGTCATATGAAATACTGGCAAATCGCTTAATGGGCAAATTTGCAAAAATATGGGTAGGGGCTGAAATCATGCTCTTCGTCCTTGTTGGTGCAGCTGTGGATATCAACTATTTATCAAGGGCTGGTATAAAATCAGTTCTCTTGATACTTGGTGCATTAATTATAAGAACTGTAGGGGTCAACTTCAGTCTTATAAAAACAAAACTAAATGTAAAAGAACGCATATTTTGTTCAATCTCATACTTGCCTAAGGCAACAGTTCAGGCAGCTATCGGAGCGATACCACTATCTGCAGGGGTATTTGCCGGCAACATAATCCTAACTGTAGCTGTGCTGTCAATTCTGATTACGGCACCTATCGGTGCATTAGGAATTGATTATACCTATAGAAAATTACTTGTTAGAGAATAGTGTCTAACAACTACATAATTCTACTCCTCATTCCAACGGTATTTTCTATTTAGCCGCAACTTATCCAGATTACAGTTCAAACATAATCCATTATGACAACATATCACACCATTGCATTCAGGACAAAGCCATTTTGTCTCCTCTTGTGCCAAGAATGCATCCATTCCATTTTCTTGTATGAA
>DMAP01000226.1 GCA_003446975.1 Clostridiales bacterium
GGCGGCTATAGAATTCGCTTGTATCTCCAAATTTTCACCAAGCCCGCCTCTACCCGGCACTACCAGAAGGTTTGAGAATTTCTTGCCGGTATGGATCTCATTGGCTATCAAAGCCATTGTCGTTCCACCCATGATGCCTATGCGCATATTGTTTGCCAGCAATGAAACAATTATTTCCGCAGCTTTTCTGCCTACATCTTTTTTTACAATATCATTATTGGCATAGTCACCTTCGACAATACAAACGCGATTGATTCCAAGCTTTTCCTGAATGGCTTTCTCAATTTCCGCCAGTCCTTTTACCCTATGCAGCAATAATTCAGTATCTCCAATCAATCGATCCCCTGAATCGGATAGTTTCATTCCCGATGGATCAATCACAATCAGGCCTAAATCTCTTAACCTATCACTCTCAGATCTCAAAACTCTTTCAGATATGCCAAGATTAACGGCCAGAAGTCTTCTGCCAATTGGTTGACAATTCTTTATCGCACGTAGGATGTTATAGCGTTTCAATATAAGATCTGTGGCTTCCGGGACCAGTTGATTCAGTACTGTCAATGCTTTTTCGAATTCCATCGGTTCCTCCGGGTCTTTTTTTATCCCTGTAATAAATTTTGCGTCCCATTAGTAGTATACTACTAATGGGGTCATATTACAAGATATGTTTCTGCTTTTATTCAGAAATGATAAAACGATTAAAGACCAAATGCAAGATGGTTTAGAATCGTTTTCTCATGGAAGAAGCTGCTATTCCCAGTTCATCCCTATATTTGGCTATTGTGCGGCGGGAAATGTCAATTCCCTTTTTGTTGAGCTCATCTGCAATTTTTTGGTCGCTTAAAGGCTTTTTAGCATTCTCGTTATTTACCAGATCCTGAATCAATGATTTGATACTGGTTGAAGCCATGCCATCGTCGTCCCCTTCTTTGGAAATGGAGCTGGAAAAAAAATATTTCAGTTCAAACAAGCCTCTAGGCGTCTGTACATATTTACCATTGGTCGCTCGGCTCACTGTTGACTCATGTACACTTATATCTTCTGCTACATCTTTTAGGACTAGTGGTTTAAGAAACTGTTCACCTTTCTCAAAAAAATCTATTTGATATTTTAGAATTGACTCTGCCACCTTGTACATCGTGTTTCTACGTTGTTCAATACTTTTTATTAGCCACATAGATGCGTTGAACTTATCGTATAGAAATTTGTTTGTATCCTTGTCGTCAACATTTTTCATTATATCTTTATAGTATGTGCTGATTCTCAGCAATGGGATATCTGAGTCATTGACAATAATAACATATTCGTCACCAATTTTTGAAATTGTAACATCGGCTGATATGTACTTGATATTATCGCTATCCAACACGAATCCCCTTGAAGGTTTAGGTTCCAGATATCTGATCATGTCACATATTTCTTGAACTTTTTTGACAGAAATATTGAGTTCTTTCGCGATGCACTGAATTTTATTGCAGGCAAGATTCTCAATATGATAGTCTATTATGTTGAATATTTTCTCGTCTGTAATGCCTCTTTCCTTTAATTGGATCTTCAGACACTCATTCAAGTTTCTTGCCGCAATGCCTGTTGGATCGAAAGTATGGAAAATCTGCAAAACATCCTCCACTTCTTGTGTTGTTACTTTAAGTTGATCGGCAATTTCGGAAACAGGAACCGCTAGATACCCTTTCTTATCAAGGGAATCAATTATTCTTTCCCCTATCATCCTATCTTTTTTTGAGCTGACTGATAGACCCAATTGAAATCTGAGATGATCATTTAATGATTGGGCTTTGGATGTATAAGACTCGAAGGTCTGCTTACTCTCCCCATGGTCATAATTATACGACTTATAGCTGATGTCGTCATATCTTTCGACCACTTCCTGCCAATCAATCTCATCTTTCTTGGGTTCGGTTTTTTCCTGAATTTTATCAATTTGCTTGTCAGGGGTAATGTCGGATGGTTTATCTCCCACTTCCAAGAAAGGATTCGATTCAATCTGTTTTTCTATATACTCTCTCAGTTCAATATTATTATATTGAAGCACTTGAATAGCTTGTCTGAGTTCCGGTGTCATTATCAGTTTTTGTGTTTGTTGTAGATTTAGTTCGAAACCTATTTTCATATTATCATAACCCTACATTCAAGATTCATACCAACTTTTTAGATTTGGTACGTTACTTCTCTAATTTTACCAAAAAAAAACAAAAAAATAAAGTAAATTTTAAAAAGACTTCAGTTTGATGTGAAACTGAAGTCTTTTTGTTCAATACAATTATCTTTGGGATTTATCATATGGAATACCTTCCGCTTTTGGTGCTCTGGATTTCTTTGAGGTGAATCCCAACACAACCATTGTGGCAAGATAGGGCAACATTTTGTAATAAGTCTGGTTGATTCCCAGATTGTCAAGAAATGGTATGAGTGACACAGAATATGCCAATGTCCTAAGGAATGCGAAAAACAAAGCTGCAAATAGAATCCTTATAGGCTTCCATTGTCCAAATATCATAACCGCCAACGCCAAAAATCCAAAACCTGCCACCCCAGAATGGCCACTGACATTTCCATCAGTTATTCCCACAGCATAGAAAAACCCCCCTATCCCTGCCAGCACACCTGATATGCTAACGCCTGCATACCGCATGAAATAAACATTGATGCCAACAGAATCAGCAGCATGGGGATGCTCCCCGCAGGCTCGAAGCCTTAAACCAAATCTCGTTTTATAAAGAACAATTGTTGCTATGAACAAAATCACAAAGCCAATAATAACCGTCAAATAGGTTCTCTGGAAAAACAGCTCGCCTAGAATCGGGATTCTGCCAAGTACAGGGATTTCTCTGATGTAAAAGCTTTTATTGGTCGTAACCCCATCACTATTAAAAAACATTTTTGAGAAAAGGAGAATCGCCGCAGGTATTAGAAGGTTCAATGCGGTTCCTACAATAACCTGATTGGCTTTCATCGTGACGGATGCAAAGGACAGCAGCAATGAGTAAATCAACCCTGATAATGCAGCGATGATAATTCCAATTATCAATATAGTCTGGGCATTCATTGTCGAACCTTGTACCGCGAGGACAAATAATGCACCAAAGAAAGCACCAAAGAGCATAATACCTTCCAATGCAATGTTAACGACACCACTTCTTTCACTGAACATGCCACCAAGCGCTACTATAAGTAACGGCATCGCCACCGGCAGCATATTTTGCACCAAATAATATACCGTGCCCATTATTCCACCTCCTTAAGATCCGGTTCTGACATTTCAGGAGCTGAATCTCCTTTCAGCAACCTTTTCTTGACAAACTCTGCTAAAGCGGCATTCATAATCATCGCGAAGGCTGAAAAATAAATGATGACTGCTATAACGACGTCAATAATCTCTGGTTTGTAGCCAACCAAACTTGTCAGCGTTCCCCCTCTCTGGATGTGAGAGACAAATATAGATGAAAAAATAATCCCTATTGGGTGTGAATGGCCTAACAGTGCAACCGCGATGCCGTTAAACCCATTTGCCGCAATTATGTTGATAGGCTCATAGGTCATGCTGCTGCCGGCAATTGCCGTTGGTGCCAATATGGCAAAAGCACCTCCAAGTCCAGCCAGTCCACCTGCTATGGCCATTGTTAAAATGATATTCCTTTTACCCTGCATACCTGCATAATCACTAGCATGCTTATTGAATCCGGTTGCCTTTAACTCATAACCAAAAGTTGTTTTTTGAAGAATTATAAAAAGAATGACACCTATCAGTACGGCAAATATTATCCCTAGATTGACATTGGATCCCGGAATACCAAGAGAAGGGATCTTCGCATCCATGGGTAAGTACCTGGTACGGGAAGTGGGAGATGAGTACATTATCGAGTTGCTTTGTATCCACATGTCCACCAGATACATGCCTATGTAATTGAACATGATGGATGTGATGACTTCGTTGACATTGAGTAGTGCCTTGAAGACCCCAGGTATAAGGCCAAACAACATACCGCCCACCATACCGGCAATTATAGCCACTATCCAGTGCAAGCCTCCAGGTATATCCCACATGAAACCAACATAAAGAGCAAAGAACATCCCCATGGTGTACTGCCCGGAAGCACCGATATTGAAAAGACCCATTTTAAATGCAAATCCAACAGCCAAGCCCGTCATCAGAATAGGCGTAGCAAAGTAGAAGACATCACCGATACGGCTAAGACCTCCGAAAATAACATAACTGAAACCGGAAACAGCATTCTCAGGTATCGCAACCAACATAACGATAAACCCGAAAATCAGGCCCAAAAAAATCGCCATAAGAGCTGATGTAAATGCAGAAAATCCTTTGCTGTGGGTTATACTATCCGTATTGAATCTAAATTTTCGATTTGATCCATTATTATTCTGCATTATTGGCCCTCCTGTTTGGTGTTTCTTTTGGCGCCAGACATATAAAGACCGAGTTCCTGCATATTGGTTTCCTTGGGATCGAGCTCCCCAACAATCTCTCCCTCGTAGATGACCAGGATTCGGTCACTGACATTCATAACCTCTTCAAGTTCCAGAGATACCAGGAATACAGCTTTCCCCGCATCTCGTCTATCTATAAGCTGCTTGTGAACATATTCAATGGCTCCGACATCAAGCCCTCGGGTGGGCTGAACGGCTACCAACAACTCATGTTTCTTGTCAATTTCACGGGCAATGATTGCCTTTTGCTGATTCCCGCCAGACATGCTTCTGACTATTGATACCGGTCCCTGACTGCTTCTTACATCATATTTTTCAATCAAGCCTTCAGCATACTGTCTGACTTTATTGAATCTTATAAACCCATTATTCTGAAAATCCGATTGCCAATATCTCTGAAGAACCAGATTCTCCTCTAAAGTGTAATCAAGTATAAGTCCGTGCTTGTGCCTGTCCTCCGGTATGTGGCTCATGCCTATAATTGAACGTTGTCGGATAGAGGCTTTTGTGATATCTTTTCCACAAAGCAACATGGTCCCGCCGCTGGTTTTTTCCAATCCGGTCAAGGCTGAGACAAACTCTGTCTGACCATTGCCATCGATACCTGCAAGACAGACAATCTCTCCTGCTCTCACATCAAAGGAAACATTCTTTACTGCATTATTTTTATGAATTTTGGATGGAACAGTTACATTACGAACTGAAAGCACAACCTCTCCTGCTTCTCTCTTTTTCTTTTCAATGCTGAAACTGATATCACGTCCCACCATCATTTTGGATAGCTCTTCTTTTGTTGTGTCTTTCACGTCAACTGTCCCCATGTATTGACCTTTTCTTAGAACTGTGCATCTGTCCGCCACTGCCATTATTTCATTCAACTTATGGGTAATGAACAGAATTGATTTGCCTTCATCTGCCAGTTCTCTCATTATCTTCAGCAGGTCCTTGATTTCCTGTGGTGTTAAAACCGCAGTTGGTTCATCAAAAATCAAAATTTCATTTTCACGGTAAAGCATTTTAATGATTTCAACCCTTTGCTGCATGCCAACGGAAATATCCTCAATGTAAGAATCCGGGTCCACCTTTAATCCATATTTCTCGCTAAGCTCGATGATCTTGTTTTTTGCCTGTGACTTGTCCAAGAATCCTTTCTTGATTGGTTCTACGCCTAAAATGATATTTTCAAGAACAGTAAAGACTTCAACAAGCTTAAAGTGCTGATGAACCATTCCAATCCCCATAGCATTGGCATCATTGGGATTATTGATGCTGACTGCCTTGCCCCTGATTCTTATCTCGCCTTTCTCAGCTTGGTACAACCCGAACAAAACACTCATCAGGGTTGATTTTCCAGCACCATTCTCGCCCAACAAAGCATGAACTTCTCCCTTTTTCAAGTTGAGAGTAATATTGTCATTGGCGATAATTCCGGGAAATTCTTTTGTGATGTTTAGCATTTCAACAATATAGTTTTCCACTTTGACCTCTTCTAATTGATTTAATATTAAATATTTTATATAGGGTTTTATATATGACAAAATAGGGAAAAGCTTTCGCCTTCCCCCATCTCTTAGTTCTTACATGCATAAGGCTAAGGCCAGTATGTCAGGTAATGAGTATTACTGGATTATCTTGTGATAACTGAAACTTTTGCCAATCCCAATTGAGATGTAAGTTCATCAGCAGTAGCATAACCTGTGGCATCTGCTACTGTGATTGATCTGATTACTGAAATGCTGCCATCTGCTACTTTAGCGAACACCTCGTCATATTTTGCTTTATTGAAAGTGTTGAATCTATCGAATGCATCTCCGTCAGCTTCGCCTAAAACAACTGTAGGCAGACCCACGCCATCATTAGCCGCATTGAAGTATGTAGATTTCCCACCATATGTGTCGAAGCTATCTGTGTTGAATATTGAATCAAGGACATCTATTACGGATGTTCCCAGACCCTTCATAGCTGATGTGATGACTGTCTCGCTGTCATATCTCTGGTCAACGTCTACGCCGATTACCTTTGCATCAGCTTCAGCTGCCGCTGACATAACACTCTTACCTACCGATCCGCCGGCAGCGAAGATAACTTCCACGCCTTCCTGATACATGGTCCTGGCAGTGGCTTTATTGGTGTCATTTTCATCGAAATTTCCTGTGTAATGGTATGTCACTTTTACAGCTCCATCTGCAAGACCAAGCTCTACTGCCGCGTCTTCAGCTCCTTGGAGGAATCCATATCCGAAAGCCTGCACCGCTGGAACTGCCATACCACCCATAAATCCAAGATTGGTGAAGCCATCTATAACCGCTGCATATCCCGCCAAATAAGCTGACTGTTCTTCTGCATACAGGATGCTCGCTACATTTTCCTTTGTCTCAAATGTAGTCCAATCTGCGGTATGAGGTACACCATCAAGAAGGATAAACTTCACATCGGGATATTTGGTCTGTGCTTCATAAATAGCAACTTCAAACAAAAATCCAGGTGTTACAATAACCTTTGCTTTTGCTTTTACTGCCAGATCAATGGCAGCCAGGTAGCCAGCATCTGAAACCTCTTCAGGCTTGATGTATGTATGGGTCTTATTATTTGCTGTTGCAAACTCCACAACACCTTCCCATGATCCCTGATTGAAAGATTTGTCGTCTATGTTTCCTTTGTCGGTAATCAGTATAATCTCTGACTCGGCAACCTTGGGTGCTGTATTGCATCCCACTAGCATCATGCTCATCAACATAATTGTTAAAACAATCGCTATAACTCTTTTCATCATAAAACCCCCAAATTTAATTCTTTCGACTAATGTCGTTAAGTTCATTATATCTTTTTCCAATTTAAAACACAACAGATATATAGTGACAAAAAAGTCAAACTTTACACCTATTACTCTAAACCTTCAACATATTTTTCTGCCTGAACCGCTGCGATTGCACCATCAGCCGTAGCGGTGACCACTTGTCTCAAGGATTTTTTTCTGACATCTCCCGCTGCAAAAACACCGGGGATATTGGTTTTCATATCCACATCTGTAATGATATAATTATTCTCCATCTCAATGACACCTTGAAACAGCTCTGTTATTGGATCATATCCAACAAATACAAACACGCCCATGATACCGTCATCTTCATCTGCTTCAATATTTCTGACCTCACCTGTTTTGATATTTCTGATGGCTATTCCACTGACCAAGCCCTGTCCCTTGATTTCGATCACCTCAGAGTCCCATATGAAATCTATCTTTGGATTGGCAAAGGCTTTTTCTTGAATTGATTTTGCCGCCCTTAGCTCATCTCTTCTATGAACAACATGTACCGCTCTGGCAAATTTAGATACAAATATGGCTTCTTCCACAGCAGTGTCTCCGCCGCCAACCACAAACACCTCAAGACCTTCAAAAAAAGCGGCGTCGCATGTGGCACAATAGGATACGCCTTTACCCATGAACTCTTTTTCTCCAGGACATCCGATTAATCTTGGTCTGGCACCTGTCGTTATAATGACAGATTTTGCCCGATATTCTTCCTTTTTGCCTTTAAGCACTTTAATCTCTGATGTCAAATCCACCTCTTGAATTGTGTCAATGATTCTTTCTGTCTTGAATCTGTCCACTTGCGCTATCATTTTCCCAATCAAGGAAGGACCTGTTTCTCCCTCTACCGCTCCGGGATAGTTGTCGACTTCCTCGGTCTGGATTATCATACCACCTTCCTTTTCTNNGCCAGCCGCCAGTCCTGCCGGGCCTCCACCAAGAATAATAACATCATACAATTTACTCATTTTTAATACCACCTTTTCATTTTTCATATGTTTTATATTCGATAGTTAAATCTAATGATCTCCTTTGATGTCAATCAATACCTTTCTTTTATTGATGACCTCTATGATTGACTCTGCCATATTTGTGGAATGGTCTCCAATCCTTTCGAGATTGCTGAGTGTGTCAAGAAATACAATACCTGTGCTGGTTGTGCACAGTCCGTCATTCAGCCTATCCATATGGTTTTTCCTATATTTTTTCTCCATGCTGTTAATAATCTTTTCCTTTTCAAATACTGCCATGCCCAGCTCGCTGTCTGTTGTTTTGAAGGTCAGGATTGCCAGCTTGTAAGCCTCATGCACTGTGTCCATCATCAGGTTCAACTCATCAATCGCCTGATCGGAAAACCCTGAACCGTTCTCTATGTTATATAATGCCAGTTCCGCGATATTATCCGCATGGTCTCCGATTCTTTCCACATCATTGATTGTGTTCATCAATGTCGTTATCTTATCTCTCTGGGCGCTGGTCAATGAATATTTGGATAAGTCGACAATATAATCCAGAAGATTTCTTTCCATGGTGTTGACCGCTTTTTCCTTCTCGAATACAGAATAAACCATATCCTCATCTCCATTTAGCAATGCCAGGCGCGCATCCACAAATTCTTCCTCTACCATTTTTGCCATTCTCAAAACCTCTCTGGAGAACTGTTCTAATGCAATGGATGGTGTAGCGAGGAGTCTTTTATCCAAATACTTGAAGGATCCTTCTGTATCAGCATCTTCTCCCTTGATTAGTTTTTCTGACAACCTTACAATCTGATTGGCAAAGGGGAACATAATAATAACCGAAATAATATTAAATAATGTGTGCGCATTGGCAATCTGCCTCTCTATGTGGGTTGGAGAGATGATCTGAACAAGATACTGTACCGGAATCCTTAAGAATAACATGAATATGATTGTTCCAACCACATTGAAAACCAAATGCATCAAAGCTGCTCTTTTTGCAGTCTTGTGAGCGCCTATACTGGCTAGCATCGCTGTCACACATGTTCCTATATTCTCCCCGAAAAGTATTGGGTAAGCCATCTCAATGGTCAAATGTCCACTTCCTGCAACGGCTATCAGCAACGCTGTAGTCGCTGAAGAGCTTTGTAGCACTGCTGTGATTACAAATCCTGTGATGATACCAATGACCGGGTTTCTGAAATTCATCAAGGCATCCATGAATACTGGCGATTCTTTTAAAGGCGATATGGCACTTCTCATATATGCCATTCCGAGAAAAAGAATTCCAAAACCGATAAATATCTCTGCGATTTCCTTGACTCTCTTTTTCTTGGACCCATAGTAGAAAGCTACCCCTAAACCTACTACCAAAGGAGCGATATCAGTTAAATTAAAAGCAACCATCTGCGCCGTAATTGTTGTACCAATGTTTGCCCCCATAATAACGCCTATGGCCTGGCTTAGATTCATTAGGCCGGCATTTACAAATCCTACGGTCATGACAGTTGTAGCTGAAGAGCTTTGCACAACGATTGTTACAACACATCCCACCAGTACACCTATGATTCTATTGTTTGTCAAAGCAGCCAAGATACCTCTCATCTTAGATCCGGCAGCCTTCTGTAAAGCCGTACCCATAAAACTCATCCCGAAAAGAAATAACCCAAGACCACCAATTAATTCTACTGCAACCCTCATAGCTCCTCCTCACTAATTAAAAAATTACAAACTCAATCTTTCTACAGATTGGACTATGTTTTTTGAATGGTTACCTATCCTTTCCAAGTTTCCCAAAGCATCCAAAAAAACTATTTCTGATTGTGTGCTGCTGACTTGATTTCTTACTCTGTTGACATGGCTTATCTGAAAATCTTCTGATAAACTATCGATTTCGTCATGTATTGTGAAAACCAAATCTTTTTCTGTTAAATCCTCTGTTTCAAAAATATGTCTCGCCCCTAGATAGATTTCCATGACCTTTTCAAATAATATTTCGAGTTCTTTCCTAGCATCTATAGAAAAATCCATTTTATTATCATGCGTTACCATAGAGAGCTCAGTCAAGTTTTCTGCAAGATCTGCAATTCTTTCTAAATCTGTCAATGTTTTTGACATGGCTGCCACTCTATCTATTTGATTGCCGTTTAAGCTTTGTCCTGTCAGTTTAATGATGTATTCAAATAAGCCTTCTTCAATTTTGTTGATTACAATCTCATTTTCCAAGACAAACAGGCACAGTTTTTTGTCATAATCAAGCAGCGTCTTCTTCGAAAGCACCAGTTGTTTCTCAACGATGTTGAATACTCTAACAATCTCTTTTTTTAATTGGGCAACTGCTAGGTCAGGCGTCTGAATAAGGCCATCATTCACATATCTTAAATCTTCTCTTCTAAGTTCATCTGAACCTTTGACAAATTTGTATGATATGTCGACGATTTTTTGTGACATCGGATAAACCATCAATACGGTAATCACATTGAAAATAGTATTTGCATTAGCGATTTGTCTCTCTATCCTTAAAGGGTCTACCGAATATACAAAATTCTGAACCGGGTATCTAAGGTATGCCATAAAGGCCGCTGCGCCTATCACTTTAATGATTACATGAATTATGGCTGCTCTTTTGGCAGTTTTATTGGTCCCAATGCTGGACAACAGGGCGGTGACACATGTCCCTATATTGGAGCCAAGCAATACCGGGAAAGCCATTCCTATATCCATTAGTCCGCTGCCAGCCACTGCGATCAATATCCCCGCTGTTGCGGCTGAGCTTTGAAGTATAGCCGTTGTGACAAGTCCGATCATCAAACCGAAAAAAGGACTGTTGAATCGAATAATAGCATTTATAAAGGCTTGTGAATCACTTAATGGACCGATAGCATCTTTCATCAATCCCATTCCCATAAGCAGAATGCCGAAACCAATAAATATATTGGCAGTGTTTTTGAGTCTTTTTTCCTTTAGGATCAGAAACAAGGCAACGCTGATTGCAATAATTAGGGGTGCAAAAGCTTCAAAGTTGAATGAAATCAGCTGCGTCACAACAGTTGTGCCTATATTGGACCCCATGATTATTCCTATAGCCTGATTGAGATTCAACAACCCGGCATTGACAAAGCCTACTGTCATAACTGTTGTAGCTGATGAGCTTTGTATAATAACAGTCACTATGATACCTATTATGACTGCATAGAATTTCTTCCTTGTTAGTGTTGCCAACAGATTTTTCAGCTGTGAACCCGCCAACTTCTGCAGGGCATCACTCATGAATATCATTCCAAAAATAAAGAGCCCCAATCCACCAACAACGCCAATAACTTGAATCATTTTTTATCCTCATCAATCTCAATCAAGATTTTTAAATCCTTCTTGCCGCAAAGCCTCGTAAAGTACAATGCAAACCGAATTGGACAAGTTTAGCGATCTTGCCTGTTGATTATCTATCATCGGTATTTTTATGCGTTGCTCAGCATATTGCAGGTGAATTCTTTCAGGCAATCCGGCAGTTTCTTTGCCAAACACAAAAAAACAACCATCGGAATATGTATTATCGCTATAACACTTTTTTCCTTTAGTAGTTACAAAATAGAAACAATCACTTCCCTTTTCATCAATCAATTCATCCAGGCTGTCATAGTAAAAAATATTGGCTAATTTCCAATAATCCAAACCTGCTCTTTTCAAGTATTTGTCTGAAACTGAGAATCCAAGGGGTCTGATGAGATACAAGTTTGTACCTGTTGCGGCACATGTCCTAACGATATTCCCCGTATTTTGTGGTATCTCCGGTTCAAATAAAACAACATTAAAGGGCATTTTTTTCCTCCACAACAACTAATTATATCATATCCCGATTTTTTTGCATTCTTTATTTATAACACAAATCGTGCAGTTTGGCTTTCTTGCTTTACATGTCCTTCTACCATGAAAAATGAAGAGATGGTGAGCAACTATCCATTTGTCCTTATCAATAAGCTTCATAAGGTCATCTGCCACTTTGTCCGGTGTGTCTTCCTGCGTCAATCCTATTCGCCTGGTCACTCTGAATACATGTGTGTCAACTGCTAAAGCTGGGATGCCGAAAGCCACGGATAATACCACTGAGGCTGTTTTTTTACCCACTCCCGGCAAAATCATCAACGATTCAAAGGTCTTCGGAACGATGCCATTGAACTCATTTTTCAATATATGGCAAAGTCTATATATGTTTCTTGATTTGCTTCTATACAACCCAATTTCCTTTATTTTATCACTTATCTCCAGTTCGGTTAGCGATAAAAACGCATTCAGATCAGGATAGTCTCGAAATAAGGTTTCAGTCAGTTTGTTAACACTTTTATCCGTTGCCTGTGCGCTGAGAATCGTAGCAATCAGAAGTTGGAAGGGTGTTTTATAATCAAGCTCGCAGCGGGCTTCTGGGTAATGTTCATTAAGTTTTTCTAAGATAATATCAATAATTGTCAATAGACATATCTCTCCACACCAATTATTTCCACACGCGTATCATTGTTGATAAAACCAACTATTTTATCGATTACCTCTGCTCCAAATACCATCGAATTTGATACTGTGGCAGCTGCTATTTTTGACCTGTTCCATTTATCCAGGTAGTCAGTCTCGCTCACCGATACATTGTATCTTTCTCTCAATCTGTTGATTATGCTTTTCACCACTTGCCTTTTATCTTTTAAAGAATTGCTCTCATAAATCAGCAGTTCTATTTCACAGGCTGCAATTATCATTGAATCCTCCGTTTGACTTTCACCGGGAAACATGTAAAAGAACTCCAAATAGAGTCCTTAATTTTTCTCAACACCATACAATTCATTTATCATATCACTCACTAAACGGGGATCATGAACATAATAAGATACGCCATCAATCATTGTAGCATAACCTGGAATCATATCTGTCTCTAATTTTTCAGTTGAAAAATTAACAGCGTCACCAGCCAGCAAAAGTATTTCCGCTAATGTCAGATCCGTTTTTATATATGGATACACTTCTCTGATGACAACCGGTAAACGAAAACTCAAAGTTTTTCTCATTGCGCTTTTTATAAACTGCTGCTGTGCTTCAATCCTTCCCAAATCTCCATTGGCATAACCCACTGTCCAGTCGTTGTTATGTCTGAATCTCAAAT
>DMAP01000403.1 GCA_003446975.1 Clostridiales bacterium
ACACCTCCTTATCCAACAATTTCACAAGTGATGCCAAACGCGGATCTATTGTCGTATCATTACAATTACATTCATTATAATTATTATTGGAACCGCATTTTATACATATTCCCTTACAATCCTCTTTACACAATACCTTCAATGGTTTGGACAGATAAATGGATTGCTTGATCAAATCTGTCAAATCTATTTTGTCATCAACCAGCGTAACATTTAAATCATCTTCTTCAGTGGAGCCATTAATGGTGACATTGAAATCCGTCAGCACACGATTCTCCAGTTCATCATTGCATCTGGCGCAGTTATCGCCATATTTGTAGGCTATTTTCACTTCCGAATACAAGTTCTCATCCGCTTTGTAGACAGAAACACTGCATTCAACATCTTCGACCAGATTGACTGTGTCATCCAAATCCAACGAGTTTTTGTCAATTGTCTGGTTGTATTGTACGAGTATTTCTTTGCTATTCAAGAAATCCTTTAAATTAATTATCAACTCTATCACCTCAAGATTGCAAGGAAGATTATATGAAAATATCAGGCTTTTGTCAAGTCTTTTACTATTATTTCGGTATCTCTGGCTATCATCAATTCTTCATTGGTTGGTATAACATATACTTGAACCTTGGTCCCTTCTTTTGATATCAGAGTTTCTTTCCCTCTTACATTGTTTTTTGCAGGATCTATTTCTATTCCCAAAAATTCTAACCCCTCGCATATGCTTGCTCTGGCATCTGGTGAATTCTCTCCGAGTCCTGCTGTGAAGATTACAACATCAACTCCTCCCATAGCGGCGGCGTAGCTACCAATATACTTTCTGACAATAAAGAAATATTTATCCAATGCCAATTGCGCTCTTTTATTTCCTTGTTTCACAGCATCCTCAATATCTCTGAAGTCACTGCTCACACCGGATATGCCTAGAACACCTGATTCCTTGTTCATTAGATTATTGACATCCTCTATGCTAAGATTTTTCTTTTCCATTAAAAAAGTGATGATTGCAGGATCCAGGTTTCCACTTCTTGTTCCCATAGCTAAACCTTCAAGTGGTGTCAAGCCCATGCTGGTATCCATTGATTCACCATTCTTTATGGCGGCAAGGCTAGCCCCATTCCCAAGGTGACAGCTCACTATCTTCAACTTTTTAATGTCTTGTCCTGTTATTTCTCCAACTCTCTGAGATACATATTTGTGTGATGTGCCGTGGAATCCATACTTTCTGATTCCCAGCTCTTTATATAATTCATAAGGAAGTGGATAAATATATGAATATTCAGGCATTGTCTGATGAAAAGCAGTATCAAACACACCTACCATAGGCACATTTGGCATTAGTTCTTGACATGCTCTGATTCCAATAATATTCGGCGGATTATGCAGTGGTGCCAATTCGATACACTCTTCCATTGCTTTAATGACTTCTTCAGTTATCAGAACTGAACTGGCAAATTTTTCACCGCCATGCACAACACGATGTCCAACAGCTTGAATTTCATCCAGAGATGATATAACCCCTAAATCCTTGTCTGTCAGCACCTCAAGAACCAACTTAATTGCTTCTTTGTGATTCGGCATTGGCTTTTGCATAACCACCTTATCTTTGCCTAAAGCCTCATGCTTCAACTGGCTCCCCTCTATGCCAATTCTTTCAGCCAATCCAATTGCCATAACCGATTCATTCTCCATGTTCAGCAATTGGTACTTCAATGAAGAGCTTCCGCAGTTTATTACTAGTACATTCATTCTTTGTTCCTCCTTATTATATAATTGACTAATATATATTAATATAAAACCTTTAATAAATCAACAATATAGTTTGTTCTAAGTCTGATTATATTATATACTATCTTCAGGGTGATTTCATGAAAAATATTGCAATTATTGCTGAGTTCAATCCTTTGCATAATGGGCACAAGTACCTGATTGATGAAGTAAGAAGCAGATATAATCCGGATAATATCATAGTTGTAATGAGTGGCAATTTTGTTCAAAGAGGCGATCTTGCTATCATAGATAAATGGCGACGTGCAGAGGCGGCGATCCATTGTGGTGCCAATCTGGTACTGGAGATCCCGGTACCGTATGCCTTTCAAAACGCGCAGGTTTTTGCTGAAGGCGCTTTGGCTGTCATCTCCAAGCTGAATATTGACCGTATCTGTTTTGGAACAGAAAGCGAAGATATGGAAGATCTTGTTAAATTTGCTGATTTGTCGACCAATGAAACAGATGATTTCAGACAATCGCTGCAAACGAGCTTGAAGAAAGGTGTAAGTTTCCCAAAAGCCATATCCATGTCTCTGGATGAAGGAATGCCTGCCGATTTGCTGTCTCCAAACAATATACTGGCTATAGAATATATGAAAACCATCAATAAGAGGCAATATGAAATAACTGCTTCTCATATCAAAAGAAAAGGCAGCCCTTATAATTCAGATCAAATCATCGATAATCTGTCAAGCGCAACAGCTATCAGGAAGGCCTTATTCAATGGGTTGAATGATGATGTGATAAAAAATGTACCTGCTGCATCTTTCAAGTTATTAAACGATTTTTTTCAGGAAAACAATGGCTACAACTCAATGGACCGATTATTTGATATTCTGAAGTATAAGATTATCTCTTCGGATCCGTCGTCCTTGAGCAACATTTACGACATGGCAGAAGGCCTGGAGAATAGAATCATAAAATCTGTTGACAGTGTCGTGAATCTTGATGCACTGATAATGACTATCAAATCCAAGCGTTATACCTATCTAAGGATAAGAAGGATATTATTGAATATACTGCTGGATCTAACAAACGACACGTTCAACACGCTATCGGTTAATGATATTACGAATGTTAGAGTCCTGGCTACCGATAAAAATGGGCGATGTTTCATTAGGGAAAACAGCGGCAACCTTAAGTTTTTAACTAAGAAATCTGATTTTGATCGTCTAACCGCCACAGCGACTGACATAACAATCAATATGCTGACTACTTATTCGACAAAAATCTATTACCTCGCCATAAATCCCATGCTATTAAACAATGAAAGCAAAATGAATCCTTTTGTTAAAAAAGATGGCTGATGCCATCTTTACATTTTGTTCAATTCTTCTCTGTTTTCCAATAACTGTTTCAACATACTCTCTAATCCATCCTGTGTTCTTGCAAACAATTTGTCACAGTATTCTATTGTCTCTTTCTTCACTTCAAAAGCTGTTCTTCTCGCTTTTTCCTCAATTTCCCTGGCATGTTGCTCTGCCAGCTTTGTAAGCTCATGATCATCAATCAAAAGTTCTTGTCTGTGCATAGCGTCATTTATAATGTTTGATGCTTCAGCTTGAGTTTCTGATAGGATTCTCTGTCTTTCCTCTTTGATCCACGATGCTTGTTTGATCTCATCTGGTAATTTGATTCGCATTTCGGTTATGATTTCCAACACTTCATGTTTATCAATCAATACCTTGCTTGACATGGGAAGTTTTGAGGCTTCCTCCACAATATCTTCTATTTTTTCCAATAAACTGATTATTTCCATCTCTATACCTCCTTGTTTTTATTGATCAGCGCTTCTTCAACAACTTTGGGAACCAATTGATTCAACTGGCCGTTAAGTCTGGCTATCTCTTTAACGATACTCGAGCTTATGAATGAATAATTCGGTGAAGACAACATAAATAATGTCTCAAGATCACTATGCAATAAATTATTCATAGAGGCAACCTTCAATTCATACTCATAATCCGAAACAGCTCTGAGCCCTCTTATGATCACGTCTATTTTATTGTTTCTTGCGTATTCCACAAGCATACCTTCAGCAAGATCGACAAATACATTATCCAGATTATATGTCACTTTTTCCACCAAATCTTTTCTTTCTTTTGCCGTAAACATATGTTTTTTTGACTTATTGTCAAAAACAACAACTACTACTTCATCAAATTTCTTTGAGCACCTATAAATGATATCCAAATGCCCTTTTGTAATTGGGTCAAAACTTCCTGAGTACATTACTCTCATCCAACTATCCCCCGGTAATTATTATAATTTTCGTTCTACCATAGATTCTTTCTTTCATAGAAATCCCGGTGCTTTTAAGCTCAGGGCATTCATCCTTTTCCACTTCCAGTACAATCATTCCCCCATCATTCAAAAGTTCCCCTTCAATTATCTTGTCCACCAGACGCATATCTTTAAATGAGGCATAGGGGGGATCGACAAATATGTAATCAAATCTTAGATGATCTCTTATTGCAATGTTCAATGCCTTTTCATAATCTAGATTCATTACAATTGATTGATCCTCAAATCTGCATTTTGCAATATTTTTTTTGATTAAGTCTATACTTTCTCTGTTATTGTCGACAAAGTATGTTTTTTTAGCTCCTCTGCTTATAAACTCGAGACCTATGCCTCCCGTTCCGGCAAATAAATCCAGCACCATGGCATCGGGAGTAAGGGGTTGCAATATATTGAAAATCGATTCTTTAATTTTGTCTGATGTCGGTCGAATCTTTTCGTTTTTTGGTGAATATAGTTTTGTGCCTCTTGCTCTGCCTGAAACAATTCTCATATTTATGCCTCCATCGTTAATTATATAGCAAAAGGCATCAATTTAAAATGATTTTTTTATGTTTATAGAAAGCAATGATACTGTTATTCAGTGCAATGAAATCCTCACCATCAATTCTTGGATTTTCCATAATGATAGTATCGGCTTCTTCTTTTACAATTTCAATCATTTTACCATAATTATAAGGATTAATAAACTTAAAATCCAGTTCACCATGCTGCTTTGTTCCCAAAAACTCGCCAGGACCTCTTAGTTTAAGGTCTTCATTGGCTATATAAAACCCATCATTTGACAATGTCAAAGTTCTAAGTCTTTTGAGGGTGGACTGATTGTTTGTATCGGAAACCAAAAAGCAGTAAGACTGGTCTGAGCCTCTGCCCACTCTTCCCCTGAGCTGATGCAGCTGTGAGAGTCCGAACCTATCAGCGCTTTCTATTACCATAACTGTGGCATTGGGAACATTGATGCCTACCTCGATAACGGTTGTAGAGACGAGGATATCTAATTTTCTCTCAAGAAATTGGCTAAAAATCTTTTCTTTTTCTTCGTTTTTTTGGCGTCCATGAACCGCTCCGATACTACAATCTACTAAGCTTTCACTTAGATGGGCGTATACTTTTTCAACGGACTCCATCTCGTTTTCACTCTCAAATATTGATGGTGCGACAAAGTAAACCTGTCTTCCTGAGTTGACTTGTTTTTCCACAAATCGGAGCATCTGATCATACTTATCTCGTTTTAACAAATAAGTGTCGATTTTTTTTCTTCCAGGTGGTAACTCTTTTATGGTGGAAATGTCCAAGTCTCCGTAAACAATCAGAGACAGGGTTCTTGGAATTGGTGTCGCACTCATGACCAAAACATCCGGTTTCTTTCCCTTGCTAGATAGAAGTGCCCTCTGATTCACGCCAAATCGATGCTGTTCATCAGTGATCACCAGTCCTAAGTTGTTGAATTTTACACTTTCTTGAATTATTGCATGGGTACCGATGATAAAATCGATTTCTCCAGATGCTAGTTTAGCCTTGATGTTTTTTTTGGTTTTAGCATTTTGACTTCCCAACAACAACTCTGTTTTGACTCCTGTATGCTTAAACAATTCTGTAAAGCTTTCCATGTGCTGTCTGGCCAATATTTCTGTCGGCACCATCATTGCTGATTGATAGCGATTGCAAAATGACAGATATACAGCAAAAAATGCAGTAACCGTTTTACCGCTGCCAACATCACCTTGCAACAGCCTGTTCA
>DMAP01000069.1 GCA_003446975.1 Clostridiales bacterium
CAACCGGACATTCCGCCTCACAAGCTCCACAGCTAATACAAGCATCTGTTATTACATAAGCCATAATCAACACCTCCTTAATATGCTAAATAAACTCTACAATATTTTAATCCCATAGTCAATGTTTTTGATAACTATTTGACAAGCTTTATCAAGTTTTTGAAATATCTTTTTCTTCAAACTCCAGAATTTCCGATATGTCCTCATCTTTTTTCTTCAGTTTAACCTTCAGCTTACAGATCAGTGGATTGATATGCACAACCTCTCCAATGCCATTGGGGGTCACAACTTTCTCACCGATATTGGGAAGCCTATCCAGATTTTCTTCGTACAAATCCTTTTCGTAGTTCAAGCAGCACATCAATCTGGAGCAAATTCCGGATATCTTGGTTGGATTCAATGAAAGATTCTGTTCTTTTGCCATTTTTATTGACACTGGGGCAAAATCACCTAAAAAAGTCGTGCAGCAAAGGGCTCTCCCACAGGGACCCAATCCGCCAATCATCTTGGCCTCATCTCTGACCCCGATTTGTCTCAGCTCGATTCTGGTTTTGAACACCGAAGCCAGGTCTTTAACCAAGTCCCTAAAATCAACACGTCCATCAGCTGTAAAATAGAAGATGACTTTGTTGTTGTCAAAAGTGTATTCCACATCAATCAACTTCATATCCAAATTATGCTCGCATATTTTTTCCATACAGGCTGCAAAGGCTCTTTTCTCATCTTCTTTGTTTTTATTGTTTTTCTCTATGTCATCTGTTGTTGCTACTCTCAGAACTTTCTTCAAAGGTTGAATAATTTCCTCGTCCTTGACCAACTTAGGACCAACCACCACGTGACCGAACTCAACACCTCTGGCAGTCTCAACGATAACATAGTCATCTTCTTTTATAAGTTTTCTATCCGGATCGAAATAGTATATCTTCCCGGCCTTTTTAAATCTGACGCCTACAACTTTAACCATGCTTAACCTCCTGAATTTTAAAAAGCAAATGGTCTATCGCATATTTAAAATTCATATTATTATTTATATCTTCGTATGTCATCTGCAAATGCCCGTATATTTCCGAGCATTTGATGCTATTTGTCTTTTTGCTGTGTTTTACGACCCATTCCAGCTTATCCACGTTGACTATCTTTTCTTTCAGATCTATTTTATAAAATAAAACATCGCGGAACCAGATCATCATTATTTCAATGATTTCTTCAATTTGATTCTTGTTTTGATCGAAGTATTTTTCAAATCGGAAAGGCGTAGATCTTCCCACATCCATCAGCTCATCAATTATAGCCAAAACTTGATCTCTTAATGTCAGCAAATCAAATGTCTTGTTCTTAATATTGATTGCCCTTTGCAGTATGCCTTTTGAGTAGCCTGCCAACAATCTGGATTCATCTTCCGAAGCGTTGTAATCTCTTACTAGAGCTTTCTCAATCTCATCATAGCTGCTTTCTTCAAATCTGAAATTTTGGCATCTGGATGCGATGGTTGGAAGCAAAAGATTGACATTGGTCGTTATTAGAATAATGATTGTATCTTCCGGTGGTTCTTCCAGTGTTTTTAGGAATGCATTGGCTGCTTGGATGGTCATTTTATGCGATTCATTTATGATGAAGATTTTTCTGTCGCTTTCGTAAGGCTTGGTGTAGATTTTGTCCAGTATGCCATCTATGTCTTGCCGCTTTATTGAATCTTCCATCATATCAACTACATGGATATCTGGATGGTTTCCCGTATTAGCCTTCACACAGGAAGGACATGTCTCACATGGTTCAGGTCCTTGGACTCTGCATAGTATTGATTGGGAAAATATCCTTGCCATTTGGAATTTCCCTATTCCCTTAGGTCCTTCAAAAATATAACCGTGAGAAACCTGCCCAGTTTTCACAATCTGTTTTAAGTGGTTTTTAATACTCTCCTGACCCATTATCAAACTATACTGCATGTCTTTTCCTTTGTCTACATTTTTTCAAATTTATCCACATCCACCACGAAAATTGTAGCGCCTCCGACTAAAACCTCAATTGTTCTGGGTATGTAGCCACTGGCTGCTGTATATGTGCTGGGGATGGAGTCTGTGGTTATTTTTTTTCTTGTCTTGCAGTTTTCTTTAATGATTTCCAAAGCGCTNNAGCGCTATCCACTCTTTCCTCTTCTACTCCAATCAGAAGTGTGGTGTTGCCTGAACTTAAAAACCCGCCTGTAGAAGCTAGTTTGGTTAATCCGAAATTTTGGTTTCTTAAATCATTTGATACCTTGTTGGCATCTTCATCTTGAATCACTGCAATAATAAGTTTCATTGTATTTCTCCCTTCAAAGTATTTTCTCAAGCTGCTCCACAATACTGTTGAGCACCTCATCTTTTGATTTCGACGCATCTATCACTTTTATTTCAGGCGATATTTTAATAAGTTCCTTATATCCATTGTACACATCCATGTGGAAGGACACATGTTCCTGCTCCAATCTATCTCCGCCATCAAGGGTCTTTTTCCTTCCCAGTGCTTTCGCCGGGTCAATATCCAGGAAAAGAACCAGATCCGGATAAATGCCCTCTATCGCAAACTCATTGATTTTTCTTACTTCGTCTATTCCCAGTTTTCTGCCAATGCCTTGATAAACCAGGCTTGAATGGTAGAATCTTTCGCAGATTAGCGTCTTCCCGGACATTAAGATCGGCCTTATCTTCTCAGATACATGCTGAGCCCTCGACGCGGCATACAACAAAGCTTCAGTTGTTGCAGCCATCGCTGTGTTTTCGTTATCCAATACGATCTCTCTTATTTTTTCACCTATTGGTGTTCCACCCGGTTCTCTTGTGAATTCTATCTCATGGCCTTTTCGCTGCAGGTATTGAGCAATCATTTCTGAAGCTGTGCTCTTTCCTGAACCGTCCGGACCTTCCAATACGATAAACAAACCTTTCTTCATTAGCTACTCCTATTGATTGTCTTTGATTACTTTGATGCATCCATTATCCAACCCTATCAATTCTATTCCAGCTTTATCAAGATTGCCGATGATCTCAATCAGTTCCTCCGTAATCTTTTCACCTGGACAAATCAACGGAATCCCTGGTGGATAGGGTATGATATAATCACCGGAGATTTCTCCTGCCGCAAATTTTAAAGACAATGCTATTTTCCCCGCATAAAAAGCGCTTCTTATATTCATGATAATTTTTGGTGTGACAGTCATTCTAGTGTGAATGGCAGTCTCAACTATTGTTGAGGAGCCTTCTCTTCTAATTATATCATCAACAGACTGAAATAGAAAACGCAAATCCGCCGCTTGGTCAGCAACAGTCATAAAACCGTTGATATACTCTGTGTCAGCCATCTCCATCTCTATACTGTATCGGTTTCTTAAACGCTTTTTGAAATCGGTGGCGATAATACCGGCTTCAGCTGATCGGAACAACAGTTTTGTTGAATCAAAATCATGGATTTCATTCGCTGAAAAATAGTCTCTATCCTTAAAAATCCTGCCTGCTCCAGCATAATCCTTCTTCAGCTTTTCTATTGTGTTGAGATTTTCATCCAATCGAATTCTTCCATTATCCAACATAAATCTAATCGATTTTTCCAAAGAAACCATCATGAGATATGACGGGCTTGTTGTCATGAGAACGGAAAGATAGCTTTCTATCTTTGAAGTATCGATGCTTGAATTGATATGCATCATCGAAGTTTGTGTCAATGCCGGTAGCGTCTTATGAGCACTTTGAATAACAATGTCAGCGCCTGCCTCCTCCGCTGATAATGGCAATAAATCGCTGAACTTCAAATGA
>DMAP01000304.1 GCA_003446975.1 Clostridiales bacterium
ATACGGGTTTGTAATCAATCTGACAAAAACCTGGAGTTAGCTCCAGGTTTTTGCTATATGCTTTTGCCTGCATATATTAACTGATAAATCCCTTGGTCTTTCAAATCTGTATTGTAAGGATTGTTTTCAACCACTGGTCCAAAGCTGTCTGTCTCTAATATTTCGAAACCCATGGAGATACAATCCTTCAGTATTTTTTCTTTATTATAGTACTGATATTCTGAATGGTTGACCTTGCTCGATGTACTATGTGCAAGGCATGGATTTGCACCTATCCAAATGCCCTGGTGCTTTAGATATGGCTGCATTATTCCCGGTAGGAAGTCTCCCGATGATTTTGCGTAATCATTGGTCATCCAAAAGTCCAAAGCCACATCAATAGAATAATCATTGATTGGTAGTTTGTGAAAGTCACAGCATAAGAAAATAAAGTTTTTATGATTGTAAAACATCTCCAAGTTCTTTTTCAGCTTGATTATTCTATCTGGGTCATAATCAATTAAGATGTATGTTGTTTTGGGAGGAAGGTATTTTATGTATTGCATTAAAAAGAATCCTACACAGTTTTCCAGCTCCAACATATATTTTGGTTCGTCAGCATATTTATTGATCATTTCAATCATCCCCGCCATGCCCTGGTATAAAAAATTTATATATCTGTGGGAGGATTTTTCCAAATACTCCTCTTTGGAAGGCATCGGCTTTCCATGCATCAACTTGGTTCTTACCGTTTCTTCATCGATAAAAATGCCATCTCTGATAGTGGCAATATAACCGCATTCGCAAAATATGTTGGCATCTATAATCATATTTTTCTCTATAACACCGTCAGAGACCACTAAATCTTCACGGCAAACAGGGCAGCACAATAAATCCAGCGAGTGTATGGGGAATCCTAGCTCATTGCTATTTTCCAACTCTTCAGCTTTAATTTTATGGATATTATCTCTAATAGAATTACTCAATCTATTATATTTGATTAACTCATGTGAGACTTTCTTGTTTTTTTCTTCCAGCAAAGATAGATATAGTCTTCTAAAATCTTCAGTGTTCGAGCCTGTCAGTCTCTGGAAAGTAATTATTTTCTGTATTTCGGTCAGTGAAAAATGCATTTCCTTCAGTTCTAGAATTCTCTCCAGATCCTGACAGTCAGATTCGCTAAAGCGGTATTGTCCGGAGACCTTAGGTGGAACTAATAAACCTCTTTTGATATAGAATCTGATAGTGTCTTGTGATGTATTCATCTTATCTGCAAACTTTCCAATTCTCATAATACTCTCCTATATCTTCTGTATCTCTTCGTTGGTTATTTATATAAGTATACTTTATATTATGACAATTTTCTATTTTTTTGCAAAAATAAGGAGCATTTTGAACAAATGCTCCTTCTATCTTGTATAATTATTGTACATTTTGGCTTTCAGGAAATCTCGCATATGCTGATTGCAGTAATCTATCTTTATTGACAATATATCGCTCGTACTTCCCTTTGCAAAACCTTCCTACAGAATCTGTCCCTTCAAACTCTAAAAATATCTCATTATTGACTAACTTGATTACTTTTATCCTTAAATTGATTGCCTCTCCTACCAGGGTTGGATTTTCATGAGATATCTCAAGATGTGTTCCTATTGTCGTATATTCCGGCGGCAGTAGTTTATTAAGCATCTCACTGGATGCCTCGATGATAATATTTATGACCGCTGGAGTTGAAACCAGATAACTAAGCTCCATTGATCCAGATGTTTCTGACGCATCGAGTGGGTTTGTAATTTTTCTGTAATCCGTAACCATGCCTTCTTGAATACCATGACTTATCATTCTAATTACCTCCATTTTACAACAAAATCAAACATTGGGCCAACAATATTTCTGTTTCTCTACCAAAGGCATCACTCCTTGATTTCTCTTGTTTATTTAAGTCTCGTTTAACTGCCTCTCTAATCTCGATTTTGTCTCATTAAAAGGCTGCACGTCTCAACATGAACGCTATGCGGGAACATATCTAGAGGTTCCACCTCAACTACTTTATATCCGCCATCAACTAAAATCTTAAGATCTCTTGCCAAGGTTGCTGGATTGCAGGAAACATACACCACTCTCACCGGTTTCATCTTGATGATTGTATCAAGAACCGATCTTTCACATCCATTTCTAGGTGGGTCTACAATGACAACATCCGCACCAACTCCCTGATTGTGTAGTTTAGGAAAAATCTCTTCTGCTTTCCCGCAATAAAAGTCAACATTCTCAATCTTGTTTTTCCTAGCGTTTTTATTAGCATCTTCAATTGCTTCCTGTACTATCTCAATTCCATAAACATGTTTGGCTTTTTTTGCCATAGCTAATGATATGGTTCCAATGCCGCAATAGATGTCAAAGACATTCAGTGTATCGTCTATTTGCGCATACTCAATTGCTTGATTATATAATACCTCAGTCTGTATAGGGTTGACCTGAAAAAAGGAATTAGGTGAAATGCTGAACTCAAGATCAAATATCCAATCTGACAGCCCTGTTTCACCATACAGTTTCTTATTCTTGAAACCCAGTATCACGTTTGTTTGATCTTCATTGATATTCAAAATAATGCTTTTAATTGTTGGCGCTTTCTTAAGCAACTCGCTGACAATCTCTCCCTTGTATGGTAGCTTGTTTTTGGATGTGACAATTATCAGCATAGCTTCGTCATTTTTATTGGTTCTAACTATCAGATGCTTCACAAGTCCGGTATGCCTAATCTCATCATAGGGCTCAATACCAAGCGCTTCCATAAGTGTTCTGAAAGTGTTGATAATGACGTCTGCTATGGGCTGCTGTATAATACAGGCTTCAAGATCTACAATATCATGGCTAGTGAGTTTGTAAGCACCGATGGCAGTTTTTCCCTTATGAGAAACCACAGGAAATGTTCCTTTGTTTCTGTATCGGTAAGGATCCTGCATGCCAATTGTATCGTTTATTATGATTGAATCATCCGCCAATGATCTCTTTATATCGGTCATGACTCTTTGTTTCTTATACTCCAGCTGTTTTTGATAATCCATATGCATAATCTGGCAGCCACCACACGCCCAAAAATATTTGCAATCTGGTTCAACTCTATATGGCGATTTTTTCAACAACTCCACCATTGCGGCAACAGCATATCTTTTTTTCACTTCTTTGATTTTCAGTTTTACAATGTCTCCCATGATGACGTCATCGACGAAAACAACAAAACCATGAACTTTTGCGACTCCTTGCCCCCTATGGTTGATATCAACTATTTCAGTTTCTAAAATGTCATTTTTCTTAAAAGAAAATTCTTGCATTCCATTCCTCGCATCATTTTTATTTGTCCTTAAATACATTATACTACACTAAAAAGAATCCGCAAAATAAAATACTTGTTTCCTTTTTCTATCAATTTATTTGTCAATATGTTGTGGTAATTCTATTCATGAATATGATATAATTTCTTATAATATACATTTCAGTAAAGTATTCAATAATAAATATCTGTCGCTCTATTTAGCTTATTGGTTGTCATACATCGGATTATCAGTACAAATTTTATGAGGTGATGTAATGAATAAATATTTAACCAAAGCCATTAGCATTTTTCTTGTCATGACAATGCTGTTCACAATACCGGCAGTCTCAGAAACAAATCCACCACCATTGAACTTTGACGGTACCCAAAGCAATTGGGCAGAGGCCGAACTACTGGAAGCATACTCGTACAATCTAACTTATCCATTAATCATGAACAACTTCAAGAGAAACATTACCAGAGAGGAATTTTGCACAATTGTCGTTAAACTTTATGAGAGTTTGACGGGTAAATCCGCCTTGCCAGCTTCCAATCCATTTACAGACACCAAGAACCCAGAGATACTGAAAGCATACAACCTAGGAATCGTAAAGGGTATCAGCGCTACTGAATTTGCTCCTGGCAACAACATCACACGCCAAGAGATATGCGTTATGATTTACCGCGCATTGGATGTGAGTATTATAGGATTAGATAAGGATGTCAGTGGTTCTTTTTTATTTTCGGACCAGAACAGAATCGCATCCTGGGCACTGACAGAAATGAAATTTGCCTTTAAGAACCAAATCATGAGAGGATTTGAGGACAACACAATAGGTCCTCTCCAAAACACTACCAGAGAGCAGGCAATCGTCCTGTTGAAAAGAACCTTTGAAACTTTTTCAGATACTTCTGGACAGAACACAGCATTTCCTGAGAATGATTTAGGCACAATAACCACCTATAAGCCATCCCTCCTCAGAGCCAGCGACGTTACTAAATACAGAGAGATGCCTGATCATACGCTTTTCTTCCCCAAATATGATGAAAGAGTTTCCTTGTATGCGGCATCTGCTCCAATGAAACCGGCCAGCAAACCAAGCACGTCTTTTCGATTGAGCACATCAATTATTAATCCAAGCATTATAACTTTTGACACAGAAAAATCCATCTACTCAAACTCTTCCTACACAACTTTTATCGATAAGAACGAAGAACAGAAAAGATGGTTTGCTTTCACATTGAATAATGCGACAGGCGTTAAAAAAATCGTCTGGCAAGTATCCACATCACCATTTATCGGCTACAAGGAAAATTGGAAAACGCCTTTGGGACTTCTTGCTAGTGGAGAAGTTGATGCTTCCCTTGGTGAATTCCAGATTGATTTTGGCAATCTGAAAAAGGCTTCATCAATCATCAATATCGGTCTTATCAGTTCAACCGCCACCTACAGACCAATCGAACAAAAGCATTCCAACTATTATGTCCGCGCCGTTGCCGTTGATTCATTCGGTATGCCGATTGGCGAACCTGGGAAAGGCATCGCTGTCCTTTATGGCGAAAGGGTTATCAACTACAATCCAACTGAAAAAATAGCCTCCACTTTCCAAGTTTGGACACCTACCTCTGCCAGTGGTGGTTTCTCAGGCGAGTTCCTTGATCTACCAACATTTAAAAGCGTATTTCGAGTGGATCCAAGAGCCAATGAAAACAGAATGTTCCACTTTAATGGAATAGACAGCACTTATGACAGGATTGCCATACAGGTGGCTACCCAGACTTTCCCAACTAGTGGTGGCGGTTGGCCAAACACACCAAATGTAATCTTTGAGCAAGAATATCAACTACCTATAACAACTATCTATTCAAACTTCCCAAACAGCATCTATGTAGATTTTTCAAAATTTGGTAAACCATCCTCACAGATGAAAGAAGGACAGTATATCAAATACTACTTGAGAGGTGTGGCTTTCAAAAAATCCACAACTCCAGGTATTTATGATGTGAGCTATTCAACACCCGTAACCATTGAATATGGCTATAATCCTCCAGTCACTTGGTATAGTGATGATCCTTACAAATCAGTTACTACTTTGAAAGTTTCGAAACCGGATGTCAAGATATTAAACTACACAAAACCTCAATGGCCTGACAAAAATTATATGCATCATTATTATGTCTTTACACCACCAAAAGCTGAAGACATCAAATGCAACTGGAGAAATACCACTACCAATGAAATTCTATATCCCTACATGGGACCTTATATTGAAATCTATGCGAATCAGGGAATAAAAACAGCCCAGGACTATGAGACAAAAGTTATTCCACGTGTGCTTGCAGTGGGCACAAAAGTCTACTTCCAACCACCGAAGGAAGAAGACAGGTCATGGTGGCAGCAATTGTTCGAAGGTATTGTCAATTTCTTTAAGGATCTGGCTTATGCAGTCAAAACTATTGTCAACCAAGTCAGTACAGCCTATGCTAATCTAAAGGCAGGTCTAGTCAAGTTCGTCGTCAATCTTTGTCCGATAGAAGCATTGAAAGGACCATTTAAGACCGCACTGGAGGCTTATCTTAATTATGGTTTGATGACTTTGGGTATTCCACCTACATTGCCTAACTTTGACGAATTATCAGAGATGGGTATGAATTACATGGCTGAAGTGGTACTGACTGAGGCTGGAATACCCGTAACTGATCTAACAAAAGAGCAGTTTGAGAATATCGTGACCGGTATAGCGAATGAAATCGATAAAGCTGCCAACTATGCAGACTTTAATCCAATTAATGCAGCATTTCTTAAGCTTGATCCAGACTATATGTATAAACCGGGTTATGTTGATGTGGAGGTCTCCAACACCACCAATGTTCCTTCAATACCTGGTACTTTTGACATAAAGGTGACATTTGAGATGGATTATTATAATAAAATCAATCCGATTTATCCATTATCTCTTACTTTGCCAAGCAACTATGCCTATCAATCGGATGCAGCTTTTGCCAATGCAGCCACTTATAGAGAACATTTCGAGTACGGTCTGAATGGCCATACGGTCAATTATGCTCAGGGTGGTAGAGCCATATATGACTTGTTCAATCCCCAGCCAGGTATCAAGATACCAATATTGCAACCGTATGAGAAAAGGACTGTACGTGTTTATCTGAATCCTTATGAGGGTAAAAAACTATCAAACTATCCACAGGGTGAGAACTTTGGCAGACTAGACTTTGACAACATGTATTTTGGCAATGGCAATAAAAAATTTACTTTTTTCCATCTTACCGGTCGATTCCCTACCGCGGAGGAGTACATGAGACAGGGTGGCACAATTATCTATCTAGATCCAACGATCAAATATGTTTTCACCAAAGAGTCATACCATCAAGCCAATGAAAAGATTCAAATGCCAGTAAGTGCCAGCTGGTCAAAATAGTTTTAAACCATCATAGAATCGTTCAATAAGCACAATAAAAAACCTTGTATTCAACGTTCTTTCGGCGCAGTATGCAAGGTTTTCATCTATTAATGGAAAAACAACTATTTCCTTAGATTAATGTTTATTTTTATAAGTTGCTATTATATAATGGCAATAGTGATAAAAGGAGTGATCAAAAAATGAAAGCTTTTACCAATATCTTGCTCATACTGATAATTGTATTTGTGGCATCTACCATGCCCCTATTTTTGTCACCCATAGACTACAGTTCGATTGTCACATTGCCAGAAGATGAAGAAGAGATTATACAAATGACTTTTATTTCGAAAACAGGAAGTGAACTCAACGACCCTGATATAATAGAACTAGAAATTTCAACCAATCAAGACACTTTTCTGAATCGCATTGATGACGCTATACTTCTTTTAGATATCTATCAAAATGGCAGAATAGTCAAATCCAATCAAGAAATATTACTGGAGGATTCATTCAACCTTGAAAGTAATTCTTACCTACTATCAGTCGAATCACCTTTGACAATATCTGCAAGTATCAACCAAAAAGATCTAGGTCTTAAAAACGGATCATACATATTGGTAATAAGAACCTCTTTTGCCGAATTATCCGAAAATACAGTAGAAATTACTGCACAATATACTAATGATGGTATATACGTGAAATCAACAAATGATGTTCCGGTTGGTTTGATAGGAATCAATTACTATCTCGCAAATGAAGATGATGAGCTTATTCCAGTATCGGAATTTGTAGCAAACACCAGTTCCATCCACAAGCTGATGGAAGCTGCTTATTTGAGGGAGAGCGCTATAGAGGGTTTATTCAATCCGGTTGGTGGTATCAACTATATTATTTTGAGAGATGGTGTGATTTATATTGATGTACCAGGTAACGATGAAATATACAATCTGGAAAATAGAAAAGCAGAAAATGCCTATTGGGCATTTGTCAGCCCATTTTCTAGAATAGGAGGTGTTGTCAGAGTAAGATTCACAGTTGATAACTATGTGAGAGAAATTTTCTTCAATGGACAAAACATTCGTTACTCCATCCCATACGAAAATAAAAACAAACTATACTTACCTATACTGATCGATGAAAGATATTTTCTAAGTGAAATAGATATCGAGGATGAGGACATTCTAACCGATACCGAAATCTTAGCATTTATGGTTAATCAAATCAAAGCGGAGTCATGGCATGATTTTACCTATTCAGTTGAAGGTCAGACACTAAACTTGAAGTTTGAAAACTATGATGTCAGTGCGGAGATGGAAACAGACAAATGGGATATGTTGATCGAATCAGTCTTGTACTCTGTAACAAGCACCAACTCAATCAACAATCTCCTTATTGAATCTTTAGAAAGCGGTGTTGATAGCTTTGGGAGTTATCCGGTTAATACAATCATAACACCTAATCTGTACTTAAACCCCATCAACTAAAAGGAGCCTTCATTGGCTCCGTTTTATTATTTCTGCTTATTTGATCCTCACAGCGTGAATGATGACTCTAGCATTGTCATACCAGAAGTTGCATGTCACCAACGTTATAATTTGATCGTCCAGACCAACATCAATATCAGTCTTCACCAATGATCTTCTATTGATCTCATCTATGAAAGCCTGAAAATTCTCATCCGCACTATATCTCGTGTAAAGATAATAATCTTCTTTGTCTAAATTGACTACATAGGCTGAGAAGATTTTCCATTCCGTTTCAATTTCCAAATTATCATATTTAATAATATTATAATTTTCAAAGTATCTTTTGTATGAACCATCTTGTACATATAGCGTCAGGTCCGAAAACATGGTTCCATCTATCATTTTGTGACCATAGATGTTGTAGTTTCTGTTTTTCCCAATAGCTTCATTCCTGAAATCCATATAGATTGCACCCTTCACATCTTTATTTCCCAGGTAATTATGTGTCAGGTAAAAATCGTTGTCTGTTGTTTGAACAACTGGATAGTCTATAGCGGTTCCCGGTACAGTAATCCAGCCGATGACGTCCCCTGCCTCGGCAATACTTGGTTTTGGCGTGGGATTTGTGTTGTTGTTATTGGTGTCCGGATTCTCGGCGGTTGTCTCCTCAGGTATTTGAGTATCGTCAGGATCAACAGGATCATCCGGTATCTCTAAATCAGGCGTGAAATCAGGATTGTGGTTATCAGGTTGATTGACCAAGTTTTCATTGGCTATCAGCATTGCTCTTTCGAGATGGTATCGTTCTCTGGCTTGTTCATATATAATGTCGGATTTCTTATACTGATAGAATTGATTAATCGCCAATGCTGCAAATACAATAAACATTGTCAAGAAAACCAATTTTAAAATAATTGTTTTTTTCATTTCGTCACCTTCTTTGTGAAACCTTCTATAATTATATTGTATAGACCGCCTCTGAATTGTGCAAGCACTTCCAAAAAAAAGTAATAGTTTTATGCAACCGTAAAAATGTCTTCTTTTATTGAATTATCAACATAATTTTAAAATTTTATTTGACTTTTTGTATAGAATTGTTATAATTGGGTATAATCAAATCAAGAAATATATTTGTTGATTAGTAAAGCTTTTCAACGATAAAGGCAAACTTTCCGAAAGGGAAGGACGCAAAGCCAAAGGGCCTAACCGCGCAAGCGAATGGCAGCCGCGCTACCGAAAGGAAAGATTTTTTATGTTAAAAAGACTAACGTCCTTTACACTTATATTCATTCTAGCATTTTCAGCAATGGCGTATTCGGTGGAAACTGTTGCGCCAGATACTCCAAAAACACCCGAAATCAGAATGTCTCCCTATGAAATTGTTCACACCGGATTAGCCAGAGAGATTTTAGTTGTTGAAGATTTTGTGGATGATGGCAGCATCGGTATAAGTGCATTTAACTTTGGAGACTCAAAGCTGAAGCTGATGATCTCTAAAGATGGACAGACCTATACTTATGACCTCATTCCAAAAGGTGTCCCTGAGTTTTTCCCTCTCCAACTGGGAGATGGCATCTATAATCTGGCAATCCTGGAGAACACAACTGGTAGTAGCTACAGATATGTTAGAAAAATGACCTTGGAAGCCACTATTAAAAATGAACTGAATGTTTTTCTCCAACCGATGCAATATAATGATTGGACAAACAATCAAGAATTTATGAACTTCATAGACGAACTAACCATAGACGCAGTTTCCAATCAAGAAATCATTGATGTACTATATAATTACATGATTAACAACTTTGGTTATGATTACATTAAAGCGGCTACTGTGAAATCCGGATATCTGCCTGAAATATCTCTTCTCCTTGATGAAAAGATAGGAATATGCTACGATTACTCCGCAATATTTTCAGCCGCCCTAAGATATAAAGGGATTCCTTCAAAACTAGTGAAAGGCTACACCACCTACGTCAATTCATACCATGCATGGAACGAAGTCTTAACAGATGAGGGCTGGGTAATTGTTGATCTGACAGTGGATGCTTTTTTTAAAGCACATAATATGACTTACAGTTTTATCAAAGACAACAATGCTTACACGACAAAATACGAATACTAGAATATAGATTAATAATATGAGCAGTCTGAGTGATCAGACTGTTTTTGTTTTTACATAGGAAGCTATCAGATCTACCACCAACCCGTAGCTCTTAGTTCCTTCGCTCTGCCCTGTGCTTTTTAGAAATATGTCATTATTGATTTCACCTATGTCAGATACCACTGTCTGATAATTCTGCCAGTATTCCGCGTTGTTTTTATAGACTGCCCTTAAATTTATTGAGAACAACTCCACCAACTTAAAATACTTGTCTTGATTTTCATTATAAATAGCATTAATAACATAATTCAAGGCTGAAACATATCCAGAATATTTGAAATAATAATCACCACTTTCAACGCTAGCCAAAAAAGCTATAAAATTGGCCTCCCTTTCCCCAGCTATTCCCCTTTGATGTGAGATTTCGTGCATTGCAATGAATGGTATGTTATGCCTAGGGGTTCTCACATTTAGATTGGCTTCGGCAGTAAAAGGATTATAAATGCCAGTATAGTTCAAATGGCTCATAATCTCGGAGTAGACCATTGGTTTTGGTCTGCTATATCTTCCTGTTGTCAAGAAAGAATGATTTTCGGCAAAATCATCAAAGTATAGGCTGCTATTTTTCAATATTTCTTTAATATCTCCATGATAGACTGGGAGATTATCAGCATCAAATACCATTTGGTCCTCCAGTTCGTTTATTCTTTCAATTAAATAAATTGCTGTATTCTCAAGATCTTGAATCGTCAGTTTTTCCACTTCATAACCAATGTTTTCTTCCAATGGCAATCTGAAATTGTTTAGTCCCCACATTAACCAGAAAGCTAAATATAGAATCGCTGCCGTGGCAAACAAACCACTCAGAATGTCAATAATTGTATGGATTGATGGCTTAATAAAAAATCTTACAAAAAGAATAATCAACCCAATCAAACCAATTGTCAGGACAATCTCACCAATAGAGATATTGGAAAAACTGAAAATAGCGCTGACATTACTTGAGATAAGCGGATATAGCTTTCCAGAATAAAAAATTTCAATAAAATCATTATTTTTTTTTGCCCATTCAACAGAAGAATATGTTATAATAAAAATCACAATTGAAAACAATAGTCTTTTGATAATTTTTTTCATTGCATCCCCTTTTTATATA